>JABMRB010001003.1 GCA_013202865.1 Candidatus Nealsoniibacteriota bacterium
ACATTGAAACATTGTTCAAACGCTTCAATGTTTTACCCGGGAGCCCGCTCTTTTGTCTGCATCATCGTCGCGAGACCGCTATACCTGTCACTGTAGGTAGACTGCGCGATGTAGGGTGGCGCGCGGCGGAGGTTGCAACCATTTCTATTTCGCTCTGTCGGACAACGCTCCTACCAGCACGCCCGGCCCGAGGCTTCCTACGTTGCGTTCCGTGGTGTCGTCGGCCTTGTCGGACATGCCTCGCCCAAGTCGGGAATCTTGGCAACACATATTCTGCCGGACCATGTTCACGCAACCACTTGTAGGCATCCTCGTCCGGCATATCACGTCCCAATACTTCGCGCACATGCTCGTAGGACCAGTAGGCCTTTTCTTCACACGGTTTCAACGCTTTGGATGGCGAAGTGACTTTCTCCAGAGTCGCATCGCTCGATTTCCCCGGCGCTACCGGGCCGTCCTTGGGCACACGATCCATACCATCCACGACATAGGTAATACCCCGCAGATCGCCGCGCAGGTCGCTCGCCAGATCGTCCAAGACGTCACCAGTCTCGGCTGCAGGACCGACAAACTTCACCGTTACCGTGGCAAGGAGCCGTTGCAGGGGCGAGTTGTCGTTGAGGCGTTCTACCAAGTCTTTTAGTAGGGCGATACTCCGTTTTGCGTGCAACTCTCGCCACAAACGCCCGATCTTCTTCCGGCTTCCCATCACATCCCTCCAGTTTAGCAAGGGCCACGCTTGAACGAGGAGCTGTTGCTCGTCCGTGGTCCGCCTGAGTGGCAGCTTGGTAGGTAATGCGAGAGCCGGATGACGAAAGGGACACGATATTTCCAGATTTCTTTGCTGGCCGCTTGGCGACGACTGCCGCGCGCTGCAATTGAAGAGTCCCCAGACATCAGCAGAGCGCTCGTTTGCCGGCCCTTTTGGGGAAAGGGATTGCCGCAGCCCATCACGTTAGATCGCGACATCCAGACGTCTTTTTCGAACCAATACCGTTGCCAGGTTGTTGTGAGGCCTGCGCATACGCCGTTCACGAAAGGTTCTGTCCTTTCCGATCACAATCGGTACTCCGCCAAAGCCCAGACGCCCGATCAGCCCATCTCCCGGGCAATCCGCCTGGCGAGTTCCATGTTTTTCTCGGCGTAAACCTGGGTCACGTCGGCATGGGCGTGTCCCAGAGCAACCTGGGCGGCCTCGATGCCGTATTTCTTCCGAATTTCAGTACCACGGCTATGCCTCAACTGGTGCGGATGCCAATGAGGAATCTCGACGCCGGACTTGCGGGCCTTCTTGAGCCCGTAGACAATCGCACGCCGGTAAGAGTCGGCGTCGTAGTGGTCCCGCTTGGGCCGCTTCGGCTTCCTCCTCCGCCGGGCCTGCTTCGCCTTCTCCCGCGCCCTCAATTCCGACGGGTATACCGGCGTCTTGCGTTTAGCCTTGTAGTAGACCGGGCGATTTGCGAGTCGCCACGCTTCGGCTTCGCGAGGCGAGAACAGGAAGGCGTCGTCATCGCGGTCCAGAAACGGACTGATGATCGCTTGGCCTTTGGGCCCGATGCTGATCAGCTTTCGATGTCCCCTCCAACGGTTTTTGTGATCGTACGCTTCGTAGATCCAAACGTCGCCCGTCAAATCAACATCGCACAGCCGCATGATGACCAGCTCGCAGGACCTCATCCCAGTTAGCCACTGGAGTTGAATCATTGCGGCAACCGGCGGAGCGACAAACGGCAAGACCATGTCGACGTCCTCACTGGGTACCGGCTTGATCGGCTCCGTCTCACGAGCTTCGGTGCGGCCGTATCGGAGGCCGGTTATGGCCTGCAAGCCATGATGCACAGACGGGGGGATCAGCTCTTCGGCCACGGCCCATTTGAAGACCCTCTTGATCCGGCTGATGCGGTGGTTGACGACACCGCGGCAGAGCCCAAGGTCCACCATGAGCTGCCGGACCGCCTTGAGGGCCTTTGGGCCAAACTCTTTGGCAGCAATGTGGCCGTAAAGGCGGCGTACGGGTAGAAGGGCTTCCCGCATGCAGGCCAGTTCCTTGGTCGGCTCGCCATCCTTTGTGTAGTATGTCTTGGCGAACTGCCAGTAGGCCAGGATCAACTCGTTGATCGAAACCGGATGCAGATCCGACGTAGCGACTTTGTCTGGCGAGTAACCGTTCGCCGATGTCGATTCCGCGATCAGCCGGGCGTACTTCTCCCGGCTCTCGGCGGAACGATACTTCCCCAGGTAGATGTGCTCCCGGTTAATGATGACGCGGGCTTGGCCGGACGGCTTGTGGAGTCGGTAAGCCGGGACATGACTGCTGCTTTTGGACATTGTGCGGTTCCTTTTCTACGGAAAAGTGGTAGGACTACCACTTTTCAGCAGGTTTTCAGGCCGCACTGCCCGACGCAGGCAGGTATCCTAAGTCCAGGATTCGGCAGGACTTACGTAAAGTACACCCCACAGGGTTCGAACCTGTAACCTTCGGTTCCGTAGACCGATGCTCTATCCAATTGAGCTAGGGGTGCGTAAAGGGGATTCCTCTTGTTTTCGAGCGTTTGCAATCAATATCGAGGGCGATAGCACCTGTTGCTGCACTTCCTGTCGGGGACGGCTTCGTACCCCGGTCACCACTCTACCATACGATTCTATCAAGTAAGTCGGGAGTTTCCAGGGACACGGCCAAGAATTAATCGGGACGCAGCCGAGCGAACGGCCATCTCTATCGCTCCGTAAAGGGATAATACTCGTGGGACCGCCGTCTGCCTGCTCTCATTTACCACCAGGACGGTCAATAAATGTGCGGCCGCAATGTCGACGAGCGGCTCGCTCAGCATGCCTAGATTCGCTATCTTCACGTTCGTGCCCCCCTGGGCAGGGGGTGGTGGTCCTGGATGTCTGCCAAATATAGTTGAAAATGCCAAGATGTTTGGCCGCTAGCGCTTTGTCAACGTTTGAACTTCGCGTAGCTGATTCGCAAGAATTCAGTGGAATGCGGCGGCAACTGAATTCTTGCGAATCCAGCTAACCGAAACATTAAGCTCGACAAAGCGCTAGTGAAGGCGCGGCGGTTACGGATCGGCAACATCGCCGTTCGCCTTGTCGGCCGCCCGTTGCTTCCACCAATCGAAGACCTTGTCTTGGGCCTCGGGTACGGTGAACCGGTAGCCGTCGATGCCGTGTTTGCTGAGGATCGGTTCGGCGGCTGCTCGCAGGCCGAACTTGCCGGGCGACTCGCCGTGCCGCTTCAATAACATGCCGGCCGCGGTGGCGCCTACCACCGGACCGTCGGTGCGACCGGTGACGAACGTGTCTTCCCAGTCGAGCGAGTCGGCCAGCCAGGCGTCCGATTGCGGCCAGGGATCGCGAACGGCAATCGCCAACGCGGCGACCCACGAGTAGTTGTGCGGGTCGGCGGCGGTCGGCGGCAGAAACTCCGCGTGTTCCAACGCCCTTAACAGCCCCGGCATCGCCTCTTTGGTCCCTTTCCCTGCAAGGTACACGCAGATCCAGTTGAACCGGCTCAGCTCCGGCCGGGTCAGGGCAATCTGCGGATTGCCCGTCTCGTCCGGCCAGGCGGGTTGGCCGTCGTCGACCTGGTTGAAGTGCTTGCCGGCAAACCGGGAAAGCTCTTTCGGGTCGAGCTGAGCAATCATTTGCAGCTCGGGTCCGGTCAAAGGCCGCTTCTCGGCAAGCATCCGGTCAAACGTTCTGCGGCTCAGCGCGGTTAGCCGCTGGACGTCGCTGAGCTCGACCCGGCGAGCGTACTCCGCACGGCGTTGCGGCGTCGACAGGTTGACCAGGCAGAAAAGCGCGCCCGGCTGGTTCGGGTGGGCAATGGCTACGCCCACCGGATAGTTGCCTTTGCGGAGATTTGTGCCGCTGACGCAATGGGCCGTGCGGTTGTCGATCCGGTCGAAGTGGCTTGGGCGCGGGGCGCCGGGCCGCTGGCTGGGTACGCCGATCAGCAGGTGCTGCCGGCTCAGGTTGCGGCCACCCATCCAATATTCGGCCACCATCGCCGGGCGGGTCAGATCGAACAATTCACGAACCCGGGCGCTTGGACGCTGGTTCGGCTGTTCGGCCAGACGAGCCTCCAGCGCCCGCTTTACTTTCGCGACGTTTTCGTCCCGCTGCAACAACGCCTTCAACCGTTGGCCGGCCCCCAGGCGCACGGCGTAGGCATCGTCGTCCAGTTGGCGGACCAGCCGGCCGAGTTGCTCGTCGGAGAGTTCGTCGACCTTCTCGGCCTCGACCTTGGGCAACCGGCGCTGCCATCGCCCCAGTCGCCAACGGATCTCGAACGACACACCGTCGCCGGTTAGAATGCGGCTGAACTCGATCGCCAGCGAGTGGGCCAGTTCCGGCTTCTCGAGCAGTATCTCTATTGCGTCGGCCGCCCGCTGCCGCGTCTCGAACCGGTCGCTGTCGAGTTGCTCGACCAGTCGCTCGACCGTCTCGCGGATCGGCTCCGTGCCGGTCGCGTCCGGCGGATTCTCGGCATCCGCCCGGGCAAGCAGGCCGATCAACAGCAGACAGCAGGTGGCGGCGATGCGGGGCATGGGATTGAGGGCTTAGGATTTGGGGACGACCTCTATCTACTATCCTACTCAAACCGTATACGGAAGGCTATCAGGTTGGTAGGTGATAGAACGCCAGGGCCATGATCACGTAGACACCCAGCAGCATTACGCCCTCCATCCAGTGGCTTTCGCCGTCCTGACTGACCATCGACAGGATCCCGACGGCCAGCATCACGGAGATCGTTTCCGGCAACGTGAAGTGCAGGTCCAGCGGCGGATCGTGGCCCATGGCCAGGCTGGCGAAGACCAGCACCGGGGCGACGAACAGTGCGATCTGGATGCCGCTGCCCACGGCCACGTGGACGGCCAGGTCCATCTTGTTCTTCATGGCCATCAGCACGGCCGTGGAATGCTCGGCCGCGTTGCCGATCACGGCGACCACAATCACGCCGACGAACACGTTATTCATACCCAACCTTTCGGCAGCGTGCTCGACCGATCCGACCAGCAGTTCGCTCATCCAGGCCACGCCCGCGGTGGCCGCCACGAGCATGGCGACGGAGGTCCGCCGGCTCCATTCGGGCCCGCCGTGGTCGCCGCTGCCGGCCAGTTCCGATTCGTGGCCGGAGAAGAGATGGCTGTGCGTCTTCAGCGAGAAGACCAGACTCAGCAGGTAGATCACGGCCAGGATCACAGCGATCTCTTCGCTGAGCGAGACGAGGTCTTCCGATGTCTTCCCGCCCTGTTTGGCAAACAGCTCGGCGTAGAGCGTCGGGAAGATCAGCCCGACGGCCGCCAACGCCAGCAACGTGGCCCCCATGCCGGCTGCCGTGCGGTTGAACGTCTGGCGCCGGTGTTTCAGCCCACCCAGCAGGATCGACAGCCCCAGGACCAGGAGGATATTGCCGATGATCGACCCGGTGATCGACGCCTTGACCAGATCGAACATCGGGGTCGGGTCTTCCATCCCAGACGCCTTCGACAGTGCGATCAGGGCGATGATCAATTCGGCAGCGTTACCGAACGTGGCGTTGAGCAGCCCGCCGATGCCCGCACCGAGTGTTTCGGCCAGATTCTCGGTAGCCCGGCCCATCAGCCCGGCCAGCGGGACGATGGCCAGGGCCGAGACGACGAAGACCCACAGCCCGCCGACGTCGCTGTACTCCATTGCCAGGGCGGCCGGCATCGCCACCAGCAGCCAATAGAGCGGCTGCCGGGCGACCTGCCTGCAAGCGGTACCAAAACCGGCCGGTGCTGGAGCGTGTAGTTCGTTCATCGCCCAGAGTATCTCCGGATCACCCCGAAAGATCAATGCCAGCTTGCTTGGGCGACGCGGCATGTTTCACGGCGCCTTCACTTGCCCTACAATGGAAAGAGCCCCCGGATTGCATCCGGGGGATCCCGCCGATGCAATCGGCGGGCTTTTACGACGTGTCCCTTCGCGACAAATGCTCATGAATACGACCATCTCTCGATATTCAATCTGCCTGTTGGCAACGCTGACCGCCACGCAATGCTGTGCAGCCGAGCCGGCTGCACCACGGGCAAAGATCGATGGGCCGATCCGCGATGAGGACAAGGGTGTCTTGCGATGGACCGTCACTAGCCAATTCCAGCATGGCCCGAACGACGTCGAGGTGCTGCTGCCGGAGAAGTTCGACCTCGGCCGGAAGTATCGGGTACTCTATGTGTTGCCGGTCGAGCCGGGCATCGGCGGACGCTACGGCGACGGCTTGCAGGAGATCCGCAAGATCGACGCCCACAACCGTCATGGGCTGATCTGCGTGGCGCCGGCGTTCGACGCCGTGCCGTGGTTCATGGATCACGCCACCGACGCCAAGATGCGGCACGAGAGCTACATGCTCCGGGTGGTCGTTCCGATGATCGAAAGCCGATATCCGACGCTCGGCACCGCCGACGGCCGGTTGCTGTTGGGTTTCAGCAAGTCGGGCTGGGGGGCGTTCACGCTGCTGTTGCGCAACCCGGACGTATTCGGCTACGCCGCCGCCTGGGACTCGCCGATGATGCTCCAGGAGCCCGACTGGCGACAGTTCGGCATCGATCGGGCGGCCGGCACCGTCGAAAACTTTCGCAAGTATCAACCGGCCGCGTTGTTCCAGAGTCAGGCGAAGCACTTCCGCGACCGTACGCAACTCGCCCTGCTGGGACACAAGAGCTTCGGCCCCGGCGGCGGATCGGCCTATCGCGACGAACACACGCACACCCGCTGGGCTCACGAGGAGATGCAATCGCAGCGCATCAGCCACGCGTACAACAACGAAGTCAAAGTAGCCCACGCCTGGCACACCGGCTGGGTCGAACCGGCCGTCAACGGATTAATGAAGATGGTTGCCGCTCCGTAGGTCAGGGCTTGCCCTGACATGGACACGAGAGCGATCTGGGCAAGCCCTTGAGGTTGAAGGGTGATTGACACGGCACCGTGTCGTCCGTAGAATGACCGCGAATTCCGAATTCGCTACGTTGGCGGCAATCCGACGAAGCGGACGGACCCGTCAGGATTGATTCCGCCGGGCTGGGATTCGTTTGAACTTGGGATAGCGCTTCCCCGTTCTGGCTATCCTCCACCACGCCCTCGTTCACGCGGGCGTGAAAGTACGCGCACCCAGGGGAGCAGCCATGCGTCGGCGCCGTCCGCCGCGGGGAGGGTGGCCAAAACCGCTTCAGGATCTGAGCAAACCGCTTTCTGTGGGATCAAAGTGTATCGAGCACCTGTAGGGTCACTTTCACACTTCTGGCGCTTCCCGAGAAGCACTCGATGAATTGTCACAGCAGATCACAGAAGAATTTGTGCCACTTCGCCCTAATGTGTCTAACCAGCGATTGCCCAACTGAAGCCATGACGGCACAAGAACGGCGTCTCAACCCTCCGCGCGGTCCGTCTTAGGAAACCGCGTATTCCCCTGCCGCCGCGTCACGCCGACGCGGTCGAAATAGTCTAACAACGGGATCGCGAACTTCCGTGAGGTGTCCAGCAGGTACTTGAACTGCACGCTCTCGAGCCGGCCCTCCTTCTGGAGATGATCGACCAGCGCCTGCCGGGCCTGGTCGATCGCATCGCGGTGGAAAATGAGATTCTCGCCCACGTCGATCAGCCGCCCGTTCTCCAGCAGGATCTTGACGATTCGCCCGACTGCCGTCGCCTTGCCACCGGCCTGTTCGACCAGCTTGTCCGTACCCGGCGGACGGAACACGGCGTCGCGGAACAGCGTCTCGATCTGCTCGAGCAACTCGACGTCCTCCTCGCGGAACTTGGGCTGGTGCTCGGCCAGGGCCAGACGCCCGTCGCGATCGACCAGCCGGGCGTCGTCTTTCAGCGCGGCCACCATGCCTTCGAGCACGGGCTTCGACAGCCCCGTCGATTGACGCAACTGTTCGGGCGTGACGCCCGGTATCTCGGGCGACTCGCGGTGGAACTCACCCACGGCGGCGACGATCCGTTGCTGTGCCCCGGCCGCCGTGTCGTGATGGACCAGCAGGCCCGTGGCCAGCCGGCTGATCTTCTTTTCGGCGATCAACTCTTCGACGACCGCTTGGGCATGCTCGACGGGGATCTTGGCACGCAGCGCGACGTCGCGCTCGGTGGCGGCCATCTCGGGCGCGACGCGGACACAGTATTCGACCCACTGCCGCCGGTCGCCAATCGCCTCGGCCCGGCGTTGCAGATCGTCGATCACTTCGGGCCGGTCGCGCTTCAACCGCCGCGTGGCGTCTTCGATCACCATGCCGCCGCCGACGGTTCGCACGGGCGAGAGCGACCGCAGGATGAAGCGGTCGCCCGGCGCGGCGACCAGCGGGGTCTCGACGCGAAGTTGCACGATGCACTCCTGGCCGGCCGAGAGGACGTTGCCCTGCAAGGGGTAGACGGCCGCAATCATTTCGGACGTGCCGGTATGGAACTTCACCTTGGCGCCGCTCTTGATCAGCAGCTTCTCCAGCGGCAGCAACCGGAGCTTGCACGTATACCACTCGTGCGTTGAGAAGAACCCGGGCGTGGCGATGACGTGGCCGCGGTCGATGCTGCGGTGTTCCAGATGGCGCACGTTCAGCGCGGCGCACTGGCCCGCCTTAACCACGTCGCTGGTTTGGCCGTAGACCTCGATCCCCTTGATCCGCCCGGTGGTCCCCAGGGGCAGCAGGTCGAGTTCGTCGCCAACGCGGGCCGAGCCGCAGACGGGAATGCCCGCGATGACGGTGCCGTGTCCCTTGGCCGAGAACGCGCGATCGACCGGCAGCCGGAACAGCCCGTCGAGCGGCTTGGGCTTGATGGCGTGCAACAGCTTGTCGAGTCCCTCCAGGAACGGCGAGAAGCCTTCGCCGGTGACGTTCGAGAGCGGAAAGATCGGGGCCCCTTCGAGGAACGTGCCTTGGAAAAACTCCTCCATTTCCTCTCGGGCCAGTTCCAGGTGATCGGGCTCGACGCGGTCGATCTTGGTTACCACGACCAGGCCGTGCTCGATGCCCAGCAGCGTGAGGATATCGAGGTGTTCACGGGTTTGCGGCATCACGCCGTCGTCGGCGGCCACGACCAGGATCACACCGTCCATACCGGTTGCTCCGGCGACCATCGTCTTGACGAAGTTTTCGTGGCCCGGCACGTCGACGATGCCCACCTCCATGTTGGCGATCGTGCAGGGGGCGAACCCGAGATCGATCGACATCCCGCGTTCCTTTTCCGCCTTGAGCCGGTCGGTTTCGCAGCCGGTGAGGCATTTGACCAGGGCCGTTTTCCCGTGGTCGATGTGTCCGGCCGTACCCAGCGTAATGTTGATCCGTTCGGCAGCCATGGCGTGACGTACTCCGGTGGGAGGTTGTTCCACAATCACGTTGATTCTACCGGGTCGGCGCGTCACGATCAACTTGGCCGACCCGTTTCTCGCAATCGTCAAGGTTTCCGCATGCTGCCGGCCCCTTGCAGATCGTCAAGGTCCCGCTCGCGGGCAACCGTGATAGCCGAATTCCGGAGGGCTGCCGGCTGATTTCATGGTCCAATATTGACGGATCTGCCGATCCTGACGAAGACGGATGCGGCAAGGAAGTTGTTGCCGTGCTCCGAGGCCTTCCAATTTTAGACCGAGGTAACGGGATGCGTTTCGCGAAACCGTGCAGATGAGGTGAGCGTGAGTGCGGGCGTGTCGTCCGCGCGACCGGTCTCGCCCTGCCGGCGGCGGCGAGGCGGCGGCATCCGATTGCCTCCGTCCGCCGCTGACGGCGACTCTGCCGACAAACGCTCCGATCGTGCCTCACGACAGAGGAAGTCGATGCGCAAGTTTGTCAGGTTTTCACCGATTCTGGTCGTTGTTCTGTGGCTTGGTGTTCTCGCCGAGCAGGGACAGTCGCAGGAGGCGCCCCCTTGGGCGGGCAACTACTGCATGAGCTTGTTCGTTAAGACAAGAACTGCCAAGACGGTCGGCAAGGACCATCTTTCCCTCTCTTTCAAGTCGCGATGGGCCGAGTATGATCAGCGGAGGAATCCGCAGGGGGAGTACGACGACCTCGTTGCGGGCGACAGCTACCGGAGACGCTGCGACGTTGTGTGTGCCAAGTATGGTTGGGCAGAAGATCATCATCTGGCGATTGGGGTACCCTTCCTCTCCTCCGATTATCACGTCGGCGCCACGGACATCGCGACGCACGGTCTGGGCAACGTCTTCGTTTTCGAGAAGTGGAATCCGATCAAGGAGACATACTATCTTCCGGCTGTTGCTTTCGACGCGTGGGTCCTGTTTCCCACCGGCGATTCGGCTCAAAAACGGGGTAGTTCGGATTGTTCCGTGAGGTTTACGATGCCGGTCTCCAAGACCTGGGAGCATTTCAGCCTCCACTTCCATCCCGGCTACCAGGCCAACTGTGGCGACGGCCCCGATATTCTGGACTTGAACGGGTCAGTGATCTTTACACCAACCAAGAAGTCCTGGCCGGCGATCGAATACAACTACATGGACAGAGACGGCAAAGGCGTGTCGCACGACTTCGTCCCGGGGTTCATTTGGAAATACACCAAGGGTGCATCCGTCAAGCTGGCCGCTGTGATTAGTGCCGATACGAACATGTCTTTTCGAGACGAGGTAGGCGTGGTCGGCAAGGTCTTCTTTCGGTTCTGAGGCTGCGGTTTTCCACGCACGAATACGGGAGATCAAGACATGTTAAGAAAGAAACGTCTCGCCGGTGCGCTGCTCGTTCTCGTCTCGTTTTGCCTCGGGTGTGGCAAAGAAGACGGCAGTTCCGACGTGCCGCCGCCGGTTACACTGAAAGTCGGGCACGTGGGCCACGATCATCACCTGGCACTGTTTGTGGCCGTCGACAACGTAAAGAAATACGCCGGCAAGACCGGTATCTCGCTGAAGACGATAGAAGACCGCAAGCACTACGAGTTATTCGACGGGAGACGCAAAGTGGCGGACGTGGAAATCGTCCAGGTGGGAGGCGGCTCGAAGATGCCCACGGCGCTGGCCCAAAACGTCATCGACGTCGGACTGGGCGGCGTCGCGCCCGTGCTCGCCGCGTGCGACCGCGGGGCTCCGGTGAAGCTGATTTCACCACTTCACTCCAAAGGAGACATGTTGGTCGTGAAGCCGGATTGTGCGGCCGGGACTTGGCAGGAGTTCGTCACGCTAATCAAGGAATCGAAGGCCCCACTGCGGGTCGGCTACAAGAGCCCCGTGGCAGTTGCCAAGCTGATCTTCGAGGACGCGCTGAGACACGAAGGAATTGCGTTCAGTGGGGATTTGTCCCGCCAAGGCGTGGCGGTACAGATGATTAACGTCAAGGGTGGGGGAAAGTTGAACGTCGCGCTCTCCGCAGACCTGATCGACGCCTACGTGGGCAATAGTCCGTTTCCGGCCATCGCCGCGGACAAGGGCATCGGCAAGATCGTTTGCGACCTGGAAGACCTTCCTCCGGGCAGGTTTCGCAACCACCCGTGTTGCTGCCTGGCGGCCAATACCAACGCGCTGGCTGAGAAAGAGGAGGCAATCGTCGGCCTGATCGTGCTGTTGCTGCAAGCCAATGAAACCATCAACAGCGATCTGGACGCCGCCGTCAAGAGCGCCACGAGGTGGATCGGCACAAGTGAAGCGGTTGAGCGCGCGAGCATTCCGACCAGCGGCTATTGCCTCGAACCCGACGCCGAGTGGCACGCGTGTATGAGCGTATGGTTCGATGCGATGAACGATTTGGGAACCTTCGAGGGCAAGCTGAAGGGGTTAAAAGAAAAGGAAGCGGCACCGATTGCATACGATGTTTCGCTTTTGGAAAAGGCACGTGAACGGCTCGACGCAAAAACTGCCGAAGACTGATCACGCCCGCAACTGGCCGAAGCTGCTCGGGTGGACTGCCGTTCCGGCCGTCTTGTTGATCGCGTGGCAGGTTATGGCCAACGCCGTCAACCAGCCCTGGCTGTTTCCTCCCGTCAGCGAGGTGTTCGGACGGCTCGTCCACCCGCTTCGGGACCATTTCGGCCTGGGTTCGTTGTTGGACAACACGCTGATCAGCCTGATACGCGTGGCCATCGGCTTCACGCTGGCGGCATGCGCCGGGGTAACACTGGGTTTGCTGATGGGCTGTGTACGCGCATTGCGTGGTCTGCTGGAACCGCTGGTGGAAATCCTCCGCCCCTTGTGCCCGATTGCCTGGCTTCCGTTTGCCATCGCGGTCTTTAAGTTGAAGACCGTGCCGCAACTCTTCGGCGTGACGTTCAGCCACACCATTCTGGATCACGTACAGTTGGGCATGGTCTTCATCCTTTTTTTTGGCGCCTTTTTTCCGATCCTTACCAACACGCTTGACGGCGTCTCAGGAGTACGCCGGAACTATCTTTCCCTGGCGCGGATGTTGGGCGCCGGCCGATTTCAGTGCTTCGTTCACGTCTACCTGCCCGCCTCGTTACCGATGATTCTCACCGGATTCCGGCAAGGCATTGGCACCTGTTGGTTTGTGATCATCGCCGCCGAGATGCTCCCGGGGAGCGACGGCGGCATCGGCTACCTGTTGATGTACGCGGCCGACTTGTGCGCCATGGACGTTGTGATTGCGGCGATGATCATTATCGGCGGCATCGGGGCCCTGCTGAATTCTGCAATGCACTGCGCCATGCGCAGGTTCATTCGCTGGCACGGGAAGGAGTTCTAGCACGATGGAGACGCAGAACGCTGATTCTTCTCGACTCGCAGAGGATTTCGCGATTGCGGTTCGGGGCGTGAGCAAGTCGTTTCGTTCCCAGTCCGGTTCGGGAGTCTATGCGCTGGACAGGCTGGATCTGACGGTCCGAAAAGGCGAATTTGTCGTGTTGATAGGTTCCACCGGCTGCGGCAAAACGACGCTGTTGAATATCCTGGGGGGATTAGAAGGCCAGGATCGCGGCGACGTCCGCTTTGCAGCCGGCCTGAACCGCGAAGACAGTGTGGCATACGTCTTTCAACACTACACCCTGTTTCCGTGGCGGACGCTGTTGCGGAACGTCACCTTCGGCCTGGAGATGCGAGGCGTCGGCCGCTTGCAGCGAAACCACAAAGCGAAAAAGCTGCTCCGTGACGTCGGGCTTTCCGACTTTGAAAACGCCTATCCGCACGAATTGTCGGGCGGCATGCGCCAGCGAGCCGCAATTGCCCAGGCGTTGGCAAGAGAACCGAAAATCCTACTGATGGACGAGCCTTTCGGTGCTCTCGACGATGCAACCAGGAAGGATTTGCAGCAACTGCTGGTTGGCCTCTGGCAAGACTCCGGCACCACGGTCCTCTTTGTTACCCACAGCATCGACGAAGCCGTCATCATGGCCGACAGAATCCTCGTCTTCTCCGAACGGCCGGGAAGAGTAATCAAGGACGTCACCGTCGATCTGCCACGCCCGCGAGATAGCCTCAGCAGTGCCTTTACCGACACGTTCGTCGAGGTCCGCCAGGCGTTCTACTCCAGAGCGGGCTGAAATCGCAGGTAGAATCGGCTTCGGGAGAGATGGGTGACCGGCGAGCCGGACGTCTGCCCCGGCCGATTTTCCGTCCCGATTGACGGCAACGTGCTCGCTGCTATGATGGGGAGGTGAGGCGTCCTTCGTATTGAGGGGCGACCATCCCGGACAAAACGGCAAGGACCGGGCCCGTTTGTAGCATCGAGCGAACCGCGATGGCATACGATCGACCAGTTCGGCAGTCGCGGACGGATCGGTCCGTCCTTGCGCCGGCTGGCTGCGCGCGATCGGTGATCGCGTTGGGTAGCCCCGACACTTTTCCGCAATACACCTCTTGTGGCTGCGCCACCCGGACACTCTTGCGAACGAGTCTTCCGCAGTGGCTACGGCTTCTGCGCAAGAGTGTCCGGGCTACCCGTCATAATCATCGTGACGAACAGGTCTTCCGCTGTCCCCCGTCTTCCTACCAAGGAGCACTGCGATGAAGCGTATTGCCGACGTCGATCTCACGAACGTTCAAGCGGTCTACGGCGGGCCGGAGGGCGACTTGTGGGAACTGGTCATGGGCGAGCAGATTCATATCGGCGGGTTCCTGTCGTCGATGGATCTGGCCGAGAAGGCCGGCATCAGTCCGGGCAGTAGCGGGGTCGACTTGTGTTGCTGCAACGGCGCCGGCATGAGGTTCCTGGTCCGTTTCCAGGAAGTGGCGAAAATGCACGGCGTCGACGCCACCGAGACCGTTGTCGAGCGGGGCCGGCAGCGATGCGAGGCCGAAGGCTCGGCCGACCGGATCGCGTTCACCGTGGCCGACGTCTGCGACAGCGGGCTGCCCGGCGCCGAGGCCGACTTCGTCTGGGGCGAGGACGCTTGGTGTTACGTCGTCGACAAGGACAAGCTGGTCAGCGAAGCGATTCGACTGGTCAAGCCGGGTGGAACCGTCGCGTTTACCGATTGGGTCGAAGGCCCTGCCGGGTTGACCGACGAGGAGGCGACGCGCTTCTTGTCGTTTATGAAGTTTCCCAGCCTGCAGGACCTCGACGGCTACACCGGGCTGCTGCGCGACGGCGGCTGTGAAGTGGTCGTCTGCGAGGACACGGGCCGGTTTGCCCCGTACGTCGACCTCTACCTGAACATGTTGAACATGCAACTGACCTACGACGCCTTGCGGATCATCGGTTTCGACACGGAGTTGATGGGATCGCTCGCCGGCGAGATGGTCTTCATGCAGGAGCTGGCCCACGTCGGCAAGATTGCCCAGGGGTTGTTTGTTGCCAAAAAGAAATAAGCGGCGAGCCGCGGGGCTTGTCCCCGCGCTATTTCGGCGCCGGGATAAACCCGGCGGCTCGCTATTACGGCGCCGGGGTAAACCCGCCGGCTCGCTGTGGAAATCGTAAAGGTACGACCATGACCGACTGTTGCTGCGAAAACCGCGACGACGACACCAACGCCGACGACCCGCTGGCCTGGTTCGCCCGGATGATGCCCCACTGCGTGGAGTATGCCACTGCTGCGAAAGAACAGGGGCGGCGGATCGTCTGCATTATGTGCGAATACACGCCGCGGGAGCTGATCATGGCTGCCGGCGGCGTGCCGGTATGCCTCTGCGGCGGATCGGCTAAGACGATCGCCGCGGCCGAGGAATATCTGCCGGCCAATCTTTGCCCGTTGATAAAATCGACCTACGGCTACCACGTCCAGGGCAACAACCCGTTCCTGGAAATGGCCGATCTGATCGTGGCCGAGACGACCTGCGACGGCAAGAAGAAGATGTTCGAGTTGCTCGCCGAGACCCGACCGATGGTCGTGCTCGAGCTGCCGCAATGCTCCGAAGACGCCGGGGCACTGGAGTATTGGGTCGAACAGTTGCGGAAGTTCCGCACCCAATTGGAGAACCGTTTCGACGTGCAAATCACCGACGACGCACTGCGCGAAGCGATCGCGGTGATGAACCGCGAACGGGCCCTGCGCCGCGAACTGGCCGAGTTGATGACAGCCGACCGCCCACCGTTGACCGGCCGGCAACTGATCGAATTGAAGAGCACCATCTCCGGCATCCCGGCCGACCTGGAGCAATACGAAAAGGTGCTGGCCCACCTCCGCCAGAAATGCCCGCCCGACAACGAAACGCCGCCCGTCCGCGTGTTGATGACCGGCGTGCCCATGGCCCACGGGTCGGAGCGCGTGTTGGAGATCATCGAGGACAACGGCGGACTGGTCGTCTGCATGGAGAACTGCACGGGCGTGAAACCGATCCTCGACGACGGCGACCCGGAGACCGACAATCCGATCCGCGCGCTGGCCGAGAAGTATTACCGGCTACCCTGTTCGGTGATGACCCGCAACGACCGCCGGCTGGACACCCTCCGCAGCCTGGCTGGGCAGTATCGTCCGCAATGCATCGTCGAGCTCGTGTGGCAAGCCTGCCTGACCTACGACGTCGAATCGTATCGGGTCCGCCGCCTTGCCGAGCAGGAACTGGGCATTGCGTACCTGCGGATCGAAACCGACTACTCGCCCTCGGATTCCGCACGGATCGCAACCCGCGTAGAGGCCCTGTTCGAGACGGTTCGTGCCGAAGGAGGGACGCCGACGTAGGAAGTGAATATCGAATATCGAACAAGGAATGTCGAATTACGAACGATCTTCTGCCCCCATTCAACGTAACG
>JABMRB010001004.1 GCA_013202865.1 Candidatus Nealsoniibacteriota bacterium
AGGTGCGTTGCACGCACCCTACAAACCGAGGGAGTCCCCGATATGAACAACGGTTATCGGCAACGATTGCTCCGCATCGACCTGAGCAGCCGCACGGCGCGGGTGGATCCGATCGAGGAGCAGGATCTGCGACAATTCATCGGCGGGGCCGGTCTGGCGGCCGAGATTCTCCGACGCGAGTTGCCCGGCAAAACGGACGCCTACGATCCGAGCAACCGGCTGATCTTCGCCACCGGGCCGTTTCAGGGTCCGGCCGTACCGGGCGGGGCCAAGTTCACCGTGGCGGCCATTTCGCCCGTGACGCATACGTTCGGCGACTCGGCGGCCGGGGCAAGCTGGGGACCGGCGCTGAAAGACGCCGGCTACGACGTGTTGGTATTGGAAGGCGCCGCCGACGCGCCGGTCTCTATCCACATCGACGACGACGTGGTGGAGATCCGCGACGCCGCCCCGCTTTGGGGGCTGGATACGTTCGAGACGATCGACGCGATCCGGCAGCAGGCTGCCAAGGGGCAGACGAGCACCGGGCAGACGAGCAGCGGGCAGATTAGCGTCGCGGCAATCGGCCCGGCCGGCGAGCGTCGCGTGGCCATCGCCTGCATCGCGGTGGACAAACACAGCTTTGCCGGGCGGTGCGGCATGGGGGCCGTGATGGGGTCGAAGAACGTCAAGGCGATCGCGGTCCGCGGCACGCAACCGCTGGAAGTGGCCGATCCGGAGAAGACCAAGGAACTGATCATGCGGTTCCAGAAAGAGATCGGCGCCGAGACCCGCGAGAACGGCTTCCGCGCCGACGGCACGCCCGGGCTCTGCGAGGCGGCCGAGGCCCTGGGCGACATGCCGATCAAGTATTGGGACGGCGACGTCTGGCCCGAAGGCGCCAAGAAGCTGGGCGCACCGAACTACACCGAGGTGCTCGACGCCAAGCCGATGCCCTGCAAATACTGCCCCATCGGCTGCCACCGGAAGATCTCCATCAGCGAGCCGGCCGAGTACGCCATGGAGAGCGTCGGGCCCGAATACGAAACGCTCGGCATGATGGGCTCGAACCTGATGGTCGACGATCCCAAGGCCGTCGCCATGGCCAACGAGATCGCCAACCGGCTGGGTGTCGATACGATCTCCGTCGGGGCGATGATCGGTTTCGCCATGGAGTGCTTCGAGAAGGGATGGATCGACACGGGCGACACGGGTGGCATGGAATTGAAGTGGGGCGACCCGAACGTGCTGGTGAAACTGACCGAGCAAATCAGCCGACGAGAAGACTTCGGGGCCGTCTTCGCCGAAGGGACGCTGCCGGCCGCCGAGAAGATCTCGCCCGAGGCGGTCCAGAGCGTGGTCCACTGCAAGGGGCTCGACCTGCCGGCCCACGACGCCCGATCGTGCTTCTCGCTGGCACCGACCTACGTCACCGGTACCCGCGGGGCATGCCATTTCCGCGGGCCTTGCGAGGACGTCGAGATGGGTGGGTTTTATATCCCCGAGGCCGGTGTGACGAAGGAAACCACCACGTTCTTCGAGAAAGAGAACCAGGGCATCCTGGCTGCGAAGTGTCAGGACCTGGGCGTGTTGACCAACTCGCTGGTCGTCTGCCTGTTCATGGTCGACGGCGGCGACTGGTCGCTGAGCGACGTGACCGAACTGTTCAACGCGATCACCGGCTGGGACTACACGCCCGCGGACATGATGGCGGCCGGCGAACGGGGTTTCACCGTCCAACGGCTATTGAACGTCCGCGACGGTTACGACGCGACGACCGACGTATTGCCGAAAAAGATGCTCCAAGCGGCCGAGCAGGGCCATCGCGCCGGCAAGGTCCCGCCGATCAAAGAGATGCTCGCAGAGTATTACGAACACCGTGGCTGGGACGCCACCGGCCGGCCGGGAAACGAAACGCTTGGGCGGTTGGGCTTGACGGAGTAATGAATCTCCACAAGAGAGCATTTAGCCGCCGGGCTTGCCCGGCGCGAAACGGTGGCAGACGCACGTCGACACGCGCCGGGCAAGCCCGACGGCTAAATGGGAATTGATGTTTCGAGAGGGTGACTGGAGATAACACGAGAACATATCCATGAAAATCAAACGTATCACGGCCTATCAGGTCGATCTGCCGTTGCATGAAGGCAGCTACAAGTGGTCGGGCGGTAAATCGGTCGACGTCTTCGACAGCACGATTGTGCGGATCGAGACCGACGCCGGCGTGACCGGACACGGCGAGGTCTGTCCGCTGGGGCCGTTCTACCTGCCCGCCTACGGACCGGGTGCCCGGGCGGGTATCGGCGAATTGGCCCCCTACCTGATCGGCGAAGACCCCACGCAACTCGACCGCATCAACCGGCGGATGGACGCGGCCTTGAAGGGCCATCCTTACGTCAAGTCGGCCCTGGATATGGCCTGCTGGGACGTGCTCGGACAGGTGGCCGGTCTGCCCGTCTGCACGTTGCTGGGTGGCCGCTACGGCGACGACTTCGTGCTCTACCGGGCCATTTCGCAACGCTCGCCCGACGAGATGGCCGCCAACATTAGCAGCTATCGCGAGGAAGGCTACCGGCGGTTCCAACTCAAGGTCGGCGGCGATCCGGACGTCGATATTCAGCGCATCCACGCGGCGGCCGACGTGCTCGAGCCGGGCGACAAGCTGGTGGCCGACGCCAACACGGGCTGGCTCAAGCACGAGGCGGCTCGGGTCGTTCGTGCGGTCCGCGACGTCGACGTCTACATCGAGCAGCCGTGCCTGAGCTACGAAGAGTGCCTGGCGATCCGCCGCCGCACCGACCATCCGTTCGTGCTCGACGAGTCGATCGACGGCATGGAGATCCTGCTGCGGGCCAACGCCGATCTGGCGATGGACGTCGTGAACATCAAGATCAGCAAGTTCGGCGGATTGACCAAAGCCCGGCAGGCGCGGGACCTTTGCGCGTCGCTGGGCGTGGCCATGACGATCGAGGACAGTTGGGGTGGCGACGTGATCACCGCGGCCATTGCCCATCTGGCCCACAGCACGCCCACGGAGTTGCTGTTCACGTCGACCGATTTCAACAGCTACGTCACCGTGAGCACGGCCGAGGGCGCCCCGCAGCGCGTCGGCGGCCGGATGTCCGCATCCACCGCCCCGGGCCTCGGCGTCACGCCACGCATGGACGTCCTGGGCAAGCCGGTCCTCGACGTCAAATAGCCGCTCGCGGAAAAGCCCCCGGATTGCATCCGGGGGGTATCCCGCCGATGCAATCGGCGGGCTTTTGTCCGGTGGCACGCCCGGTACAATGTGTGCATAACTTGGAATCACAGAACCACGGATACGCAAACAGGAGCCCCCTCGTGCCCACCGAATTCCGCGGCGTTTACACGGCCATGGTTACGCCGATGACGCCGGACGAAGAAATCGACTTCGCCACACTGGAAACGTTCGTCAACTACTTGATCGACCAGGGCGTCCACGGACTGATCCCCTTGGGCAGCACGGGCGAATACTACGCCTTGAGCCCCCAGGAACGCGAGGCCGTGATCAAAGCCACGCTCGCCGCAGCCGCCGGCCGCGTGCCCGTGCTGGCCGGGGCCAACGCGGGAGCGACTCGCGAAGTGGTCGATTACTGCAAGCAGGCCGAGCAACTCGGCACGGCCGGCGTGTTGCTCGCAGCGCCCTACTACTCGCTGCCGACGCCCGACGAACTGTTCGAGCACTTCCGCGTCGTGAACGAGTCGACGGGGCTGCCGATCATGCTCTACAACTACCCGGGCCGCACGGGCGTGGACATGACGCCTGACCTGATCGTGCGATTGGCCCAGCTCGACCGCGTGCAGTACGTCAAGGAGAGCAGCGGCGACATCACGCGCTTCAGCGAAATCATCCGCCGTTGCGGCGAGAAGATCACGGTTTTCTGCGGTTGCGACACGGCGGCGTTGGAGAG
>JABMRB010001005.1 GCA_013202865.1 Candidatus Nealsoniibacteriota bacterium
AGAAGCCGTCGCAGTTGCTGGCCACGCTGGCGCTGGCACGCGTGCAGACCGACTACCCGATGCGCGTCGGCGAGCAGCAGCGCACCGTGGCCGATCTGGTCGAGCACGAGAAGCTCAGTTGCCGCGCCGGCGACGATCTCTCGATGAAGCTGATCGGCCTGTCGCACTACGTCGACGAGTCGACCTGGAAGAACCACTTGGGTGAAGAGTGGTCGATCGACCGGATCATCCGAGCGGAGATCGAACGCCCCATCTTGACCGCGGCCGACGGCGGAACGGCCCGCCTGCTGGGGCTCGGCTACGCGGTTGCCCGACGTGTGCGTCGTGGGCAGCCGGTGGACGGGCAGTATCTCCGTGCCGAGAAGTTCGTCGGCGACTATCAAGCATACGCCTTGCAGGTGCAGAACGCCGACGGCAGTTGGGGCCCGCGGTTCATGGCCGCCAAGGGGGGCTCGAAGGACGCCGTCTCGCAACTCCGCTCGACCGGGCACGTGTTGCAGTGGCTGGCGATCACGCTGCCGGACGACCGCCTCGACGACCCGCAACTGGCCCGGGCGATGAGCTACGTCACCGGGCTGCTCGGCAGCAGTCGCTACCGCTACGGTGTGAAGTCGTACAGCACGCGGGAGATCGACGCGGCGATGCGGGCGTTGCACGCGTTGGCCGTCTACGACCAGCGGTTCTTCCGCCCGACCGATCCCGAGAAGCCGGTGGAGGAGGTTGCGAAGAGGCCGGCCAAGTAAGGCCGCCTTCGCCGCTTGCGGCTTAGCACGTGCTACTTCGGCGCTTCCGGCGCGGGCACCCGGGCCGAAACGGCCGCAGGCGACTCGACGATCCGCGGCGTGACCAGCACGAGGACGTCAACTTCCTCGCTTGTGTCGGCGTCTTCCGTGGCGGTCGTCTTGCGCGACGTTCGGGTTTGCGACATGCCGCCGACGATCAGCGTCTGGTCGGCTCGCATCCGCACGCCCGTCTGGACCTCGCGGACCCTCAACCCGGGGCATCGCAGTTTGCCGACGCGGACGTCCAGTGCCGAGTCCAGTTCGCTGAGTCTCGCCCGCATTTCCAGCCGAACGTCACCGGTGCCCAGCACGACCGGCAGCAGTTCCACGCGCGTGCCGAACTCCTTGTACTCGATGGCCACGGTGCCGTCGTCCTGCGCGACCGGGCAAGGGACTTCACCGCCGCGGCAGAACTCGGCCCTCTGTCCGCTGAGCGTGATCAGCGTTGGTTCGGAGAGTGTTCGCAGCAGCCCATCTTCCTTCAGCGCGGCGAGCATTTTCAGCGCCGCACCGTCGGTGTCGACCACCCGGGAAGGGAACAGGCCGTGGCGAAGTTCCGTGCCATCGGACGTCGTCCGTGCGTTTTGCTTGAGAGTGGAAAAATCGATCCCCAGTTTCTCGATTCCATCTCGGGTCAATTCGACGATCTTTACTTCGATAAGCACCGACGGCACCGGCCCGATCAGTCGGCGAATCCGTCGGACCTCGGCCTCGAGCACCTCCAATCGCTTCGCCATCGAGTCCTTTATCAGTTGGGCCTCTTGGCGGAGCTCGCGTGCCTCGTCGGTTCGTCCGGCCGCCTCGAGGTGGGCCGCCGCCTTGAGCAGATGGTCGGTCTTCTCGCCGAGCACTTCCGCCGGCGCGGCGATACGGGCCGTGCCGACGTTGCGAAGCACGCGATCGGCAACGGGGGCCTGCTGAAGAACGGGTACGTGCAGCGGCGGGGAGATCTCCAACCGCGGCGGCCGGGGCGGAACCGGGACGAGTTCCGGGGGCTCCGGCTCCTGGCCGTACGCAGCACAGAGCGATCCGGCGATAACGCAGATCAGCAGGGTCTTCCACATAGCACGTTCTCCTCGCGACAAGTTTCCCCGGCCCAGCCGGCCGAGATGGGCTTTTCGGCAAACGTGCGGGATATACCCGGTGGGCCGCAAGGAGTCAACGGCAGTTGGGGGGATCGTGGGAACGAAATACATTGAGCCCCGCCACCATGTAGCCCCGGGTGAATACACCAGG
>JABMRB010000104.1 GCA_013202865.1 Candidatus Nealsoniibacteriota bacterium
ACACTTCAACACTCCTTGTTCGACATTCGATATTCCTTCTGCCTCCTCTTCTTCTTCGCATTGCCTTGCACCGCCGCAACATCGCCGCCGAACATTGTCTTCGTGTTGGTCGACGATCTTGGCTGGATGGATACGTCCGTCTACGGCAGCCAGTTCTACGAAACACCGAACGTCGATCGGTTGGCTAAGCAGGGGATGCGGTTCACCAACGCCTACGCCGCCAATCCGCTATGCTCGCCGACCCGAGCGAGCATCCTCACGGGCCAGTATCCGGGACGGTTACGATTCACCACGCCGGCTGGGCACTTGCCGCAGGTGGTGCTCGATCCTCAACTGCCCGAGCGCGGCCCGCCACGGCAGAAGGCCGTCACGCCGCCCACGCGGACGCGGTTGCCTAACGACTACTTCACCGTGGCCGAGGCACTCAAAGAGGCCGGCTACACGACCGGGTTCTTCGGCAAATGGCACCTGGGGCGAGACCCCTACCTGCCGGACAATCAGGGGTTCGACGTGGTGGTCGGCGGGCGCGAGCATCCGGGTCCGCCCGGCGGGTACTTCGCGCCTTGGCCGATCGAGACCATCCCGGTCATGCCCGCGGGCACGCACATCTGCGACGTGCTGACCGACGAAGCGATCAAGTTCATCGAACACAACCGCAAGGGGCCGTTTTTGCTGAACTTGTGGTTCTACGACGTCCACGCACCGTTTCAGGCGAAAGAGAAGCTGATCGAAAAGTATCGCGGCAAGGTCGACCCTGAGTGCCCGCAACGATGTCCCACGATGGGCGCGATGATCGAGGTGATGGACCAGAACCTGGGGCGAGTGCTCGACGTGCTCCGCCGGCTGGAGATTGTCGATGAGACGATCATCGTGTTCACCTCCGACAACGGCGGCAATATGTACAACGAGGTCGACGGTACCACGCCGACCAACAACGCGCCGCTACGCAACGGTAAGGGGAGTATCTACGAAGGCGGCACGCGGGTCCCGTTGATCGTCGTCTGGCCCGGGGTCGTCTCGGGCGGATCGACCAGCGAGGCGATCGTTTCCAGCGTCGACTATTATCCCACGCTGCTGGAGATGGTCGGACGCAAGCCGAAGCCGGGGCAAGTGCTCGACGGCCTGAGCATCGTGCCGGTGCTCCGCGGCGGAGAAACGCTGGAGCGCGACGGCGTCTTCTGTCATTTCCCTCACTATATGCCGGCGACGGATAACCTGCCGTCGACCTCCGTGCGGCAAGGCGACTGGAAGCTGATCCGGCTGCATGCCGACGGCGACGACCAGGCCGATCGGTTCGAGCTCTACGACCTGAGCAACGACGTCGGCGAATCGCGGAATCTGGCCGTAGCCATGCCGGAGAAGGTTCGGGAGCTTGATCGGCTGATCGCCCGGCATCTACGCGACACGGCCGCGCTGGTACCGTTTGCCAACCCGGCCTATCGGGCGCCGGTCGCGGGCTGGTTCGGAAACCAGCACGCCGCAACATCGCGCAAAGACGGTTGCCTGCGGATCGAATCGAGCGGCGGCGACCCGTTTATCCAGATCAGCAAATTGCCGCAGACCGCCCGCCCGGCCGCGCTGGAGATCCGCATGAAGTCGAACAGCCGCGGCCATAGCCGCGTGTATTGGACGGCCGGGCAGCACCGCACCTTCCATCGCGACCGGTCCGCCGGCTTCGACACGGTCCACGACGGCCGCTGGCACGACTACAGCGTGACTCTTTCGGCCGCCGCACCGTTGCGGGCGTTGCGACTCGATCCGTCGCAGGCGCCGGGCACCATCGAGATCCAATCCATGAAGCTGGTTGACCGACAGGGCAAGGTGATCGTGCAGTGGGATTTCGGCGGTGGTAATAATGACTCACAGTGAGCCGCGGGGCTTGTCCCCGCGCGACCAGCAGTGCGAAGCCGCAAGCGGCCTGACCCCTGACCACTGACAGCAATGACCGCAACGAACAGTTCCCCGATCCACCGTCGGCTATTGCCGGCTGCATTGCTGATTGCTGCCGTGGTGGGGGTCTTCTTCCAGGTGGCTGAGTACAAGTTCCTCCATTGGGACGACCGGCAACACATCGAGACGAACCCGAATCTCAATCCGGTTTGCTGGCGGGGCGTGGGCGAGTTCTGGCAGCGGCCGTACTTGGGATTGTACATTCCGCTGAGCTACACGTTTTTCGCCGCCGAGGCATTCGGCGGGGGGGGCAGTCCGGCGGTGTTCCACGTGGGCAACCTGGCGCTGCACGTCGGTTGCGTGCTGCTGGTGTTCGTGATTTTACGTCGGTTGTTTGGCCACGACGGGGCAGCCGCTATGGGCGCTCTGTTGTTCGGGCTGCACCCGGTTCAAGTCGAATCGGTGGCCTGGATTTCCGAGACCCGGGGCGTGCTGTGCGGACTGTTCTCGCTGGCGGCCGTGTGGCAGTATCTGTGCTACGCCGACGAGCCGAGCCCGTCGCGATCGTCGAAGTTGCACTACGCGGCCGCCACGGCGTGTTTCGTCCTGGCGCTGCTCGCAAAACCCGTGGCCGTTGCCGTTCCGCTGGTCGCTCTTGCAATAACGGGGGCAACAAAGGGGTCAGGACTCTTTGTTTTGCAAAGTACCCCCGAACCGGCTCATGTTTCGCTCAAACAAAGAGTCCTGACCCCTTTGTTTCTGCCGTGGCTGTTACTGGCTGTTGCGTGGGTGGTAGTGACGAAGTGGCAGCAACCGGATGCGGCGATGACGTTTGTTGCGCCGCTCTGGGCGCGGCCGTTGATCGCGGGCGATGCGTTGACGCACTACCTCTACAAGCTTGTGGCCCCGGTGGAACTGGCGCCGGACTACGGCCGCAGCCCGTCCTGGGTGATGAGCCACTGGTGGTTCTACGCGGCTTGGGCGGTGCCGACGGCGTTGGTTGCGGCGTTGGCCTGCTTGCGTAATCGGCGCGTGTGGTTGACCTCCGCGGCCGTTTCCGTCGCCTGGCTGCTGCCGGTACTGGGGTTTGTGCCGTTTGAGTTTCAACGCGTTTCCACCGTGGCCGACCGCTACTTCTACCTTGCGATGCTCGGCCCCGCGCTGGCCTTGGCCTGGTTCCTCGCCCGCCACTGGACCCGCGGCGTGTTGACCGTCGCCGCGTCGATCCTTGGACTGCTGGCCGTGTTGAGTTTCCTGCAAACCGCCCACTGGCAGAGTGACGAAGCACTGATCGATCATACGCTGCAAGTCAACGAACACAGCGCCATGGCGAAGCAGCATCAAGGGTTCCTTCTGGCCAAGGACGGAAAGCACGCCGCGGCAGTTTGGCTCTACCGTGGGGCGGTACAAGAGCATCCGCAGCACGAACTCTTGCATGCCAGCCTGGCACAATCGTACGTCGCCCTAGGAGAGCACGAAGAGGCGATCGACGTTCTGCGGGCGGCCTTGCAGGAGCATCCTCGGTGGCCACTCGCCCGGCACACGCTGGGCGACGTACTGCGGCAGCAGGGTGCGATCGACGAGGCCGAGAAGGAATATCGGGCCGTCCTGAAACACACTCCAGATTATGCAGCCTCACATCTGGCGTTGGGCAAGATCCTCTTCGATCGCGGCGACGTCGACGAGGCGATTCACCACTACAAGAAGACGCTCGACGACGTATTCGTTCGTGTGCAAGGGCACGAAAACCTGGGCGTGGCGATGGAGGCGTTGGGAAGACCGAACGCCGCGATCGGGCATTTCCGCACGGCGTTGGAACTGAACCCCGACGCAGCCAACGCCCACTACAATCTGGCGAACGTGTTGTTTCGGCAAGGCAGACCGGACGAAGCAATCGAGCATTATCGTTCTGCGCTAGAGATCGCGCCACACCACGGCCCAGCCCGACTGAACCTGGGTAGCGCGTTGCTCGCGCAGGGGGACACCGCGGCGGCGATTCGTGAGTTTCGCGCGGTGATCCGGCAAGAGCCGACCTTGGCGATTGGCCATGCCAAGCTGGGAATTGCCTTGACTGCCGAAGGTAAGCTTGAAGAAGCCAAAGTCGTGCTGCACAAGGCGTTGTCGCTGGTTCCGGAAGATTCAGACCTGGCCCGGCAGTTGAAGGGGGCAATCGCGGAGATCGAGCAGCGGTAGGGTGGGTCGAGGTACGAGACCCACGCGTGCTGACGGAAACCACCTTGTCCCGCGTGGGTCTCGTAC
>JABMRB010001006.1 GCA_013202865.1 Candidatus Nealsoniibacteriota bacterium
GGACGAGCCGGGCAACAAGCACCGGCACCTGTCGCATCTCTACGCGCTCTTTCCCAGCGACCAGATCACGGCCGCCACGCCCGACCTGTTCGCCGCCGCCCGGAAGTCGGTCGAGTTCCGCGGCGACGGGGCGACCGGTTGGAGTTTGGCATGGAAGGTCAACCTCTGGTCGCGGTTGCTCGACGGCGACCGGATGTACAAGCTCTTCTCGACGCTGGTTAGCCCCGGCCGCACCTACCCGAACATGTTCGACGCCCACCCGCCGTTCCAGATCGACGGCAACTTCGGCGGCGCGTCGGGCATCACCGAAGGACTCTTGCAAAGCCACAGCGGCGAGATTGCCGTGCTGCCGGCCTTGCCGAGCAAGTGGGCGACCGGCCACGTCAAAGGCCTCTGCGCCCGCGGCGGCGTCGAGGTCGACGTCTATTGGAAAGACGGCCTCGCTACCCGCGCCATGCTCCGCGCGAAAGTCGACGGGCGTCACAAACTCCGCCCGCCCAAGAATCAACAAATCGACGGCCCGACCGAGATCGACCTGAAAGCCGGCCAAACGCACGAGGTTCGTTTCAAGTAGTCCTTAAGGGACAAGCGCCCGTATTGATGCTTTCGTACGTGACGTGTGTTCTTGCGTTACCCGAGGAGATCACGGCCAGTAAGTGGCTAGCAGTAGATCCACGGCGTCTTCGGCCGAGCCGCCGTTGTTTTCCGATCGTTGCTCGGTGGCCACTTCGTCGTGGACCCAAGCCAGATCCAACAGCGAAGTCTCCTGTGCCGCTTCCTCGCCGCCGGAAAGGTCGATCAACTCCAGAGCATTGAGGAAGCTGGTCTGGTTGTTTCTCGCGAGCAACACGTCAGTGGCGTTGACGTGACCGTCGCGATCGAAGTCGTAGGGGAAGGTGACGTCGGCGAGACCGGAAATCAGATTGCGGGGGTTGTTTCGGGCCAACAGCAGGTCGGCCGTCGTGACCTTTGCGTCGGTCGTTGAATCACCCGCCTCTGCCACGGCGTTGCCGAAATAGAACACGTCGTCTTCGGCCAATCCGAGATGGTCGGCCAGCACGGTCACTTGCAACCACTGGTTGCGGATGGCGTTGTCCGCCCAGACGATCGTTACGCGGTCGGGGTCGGCGGCGTCCTGGCCCGGGGCGACCGTAAAGCCGGACGGAGCCGGCGCTTCCACCCAGCCGCTGGGATCATTATCGTTGCCGACGTGGAACGCGAAATCGTCGATCGTGATCGGACCGGAAAAATCGGCCACGTCAACGAGAATGCCGTTGATGCCGAGGCTGTAATTGGTGTAGTTGGCCTTGTCGGCGATCCCGCCGGGCTGCAGAGCTTGCTTGTCGGTGGCGACGGCCGCGTCGTCCGAGACGGTATCGAACGCCGAATTGTTGTAGAAGATATGCCGGCCGACGACCGCGGCCTCGTTGGCGTCGGTCACCGCGATCACAAGCGCGGCCGTGTCGTCAGGCGTATCACCCAATGCGGGGTCGTCCACTTCCACGGTGACGTCCAGGTGCGAACTTACGTCGAAGTCCAACAGCACGGCGGCCCGCAGGTAGAGTACGCCCGAGTCGATCTCGAACAGATCCGCGTCGGGCCCGGAAAGGCTCGCCACGTACGTCCCCGTGTCGTCGAACACGTCGACGCCGGCCACTCTCACCCGGCTGCTGGTGTCGGTATCCTCCGAGAGGGTCGTGACCGGATCGATCAACTCGACGGTCGGCGGTTCGTTGACGTTCCCGACGCCGACGACCAACGCCATGGCATCGTCCGGTGTATCACCCACGCCGACGTCGTCCACGGCCACGGTGACGTCCAACTGCGGATTGGTCTCGAAGTCCAGCACGGCCTCGGCCCGGAGGTAGAGCACGCCGGAGTCGATCTCGAACAGTTCGGCATCGGGCCCGGAAAGGATCAGCACGTTCGTGCCCAGCGCATCGTCGGCCACCACGACGGTGGCCACCTCGACCCGGCTGCCGGTGTCGGTGTCCTCCGGCAGCGTTGCAATGGAACCGGTCAATGTGACGGTCGGCGGCTCGTTGACGTCCGTCACCGCGATGCTGAGCACGGCGGTGTCGTTTGGCGTCGCGCCTACGGTGGCGTCGTCCACCTCGACCGTGACGTCCAACTGCGCATCGGTCTCGAAATCCAGTATCGCGCCGGCCTGGAGATAGAGCACGTCGGCATCGATCTCGAACAGCGCGGCGTCGGGCCCGGAAAGGCTCAACAGGTTGGTTCCCAGGGCGTCGTCGGTCACTACGACGTCGGCCACCTTCACCCGGGCGGTGGTATCGGTGTCTTCCGGCCGCGTCGTGACTGCGGCGGCCAGTTCGACCGCCGGCGGCTCGTTGACGTCCGTCAGCGCGATCAGCAGCGAGGCCACGTCGTCGGGCTTCCCGCCCAAGGCAGGGTCGTCCACCTCGACGGTGACGTCCAGTTGCGGATGCGTCTCGAAATCGAGCATTGCGCCGGCCTGGAGATAAAGCACGCCGGAGTCGATCACGAACATCCCGGCGTCTGCTCCGGAGAGACTCAGCACGCTGGTGCCCAGCGCGTCGTCGTCCACGTCGATCTCAGCCACCTGCACCCGGCCGGCGGTGTCGGTGTCCTCCGGCAGGGTCGTGACCGGATCGTCCAGGTCGACGGCGGGGGGGTCGTTGACGTCGGAGCTGGCGAAATTGACACCGGTGGCGATTTCGCCGACGGCGGTGAACAGCACCACCTGGGGGCCGGTCAAGGTCGTCCAGCTACCGAACGGCAATTGCGCGACGATGTAGGAACGGTCGGTGCCCTGTGCGTAGTCTTCATCGAAGCCGAGGGCTCCGTACTGGAAGACTGGCTTGGGGTTGCGGACGATCGTTTGACCGTCGGTAAAGGTCGTTGTCGCCACGCTCGTCGACTCCAACCGCCCCATTGCGAGCAATGCAGCCTGGGACCCGAAGGATTCGGTCACAAGTTCGACGCGATTGCCGTTGGGGCGTGCGGTGACCTTCTCGGCAAGCTCGCTCTCGGCGATGGCGTCGTTGATGTCGGTGATCAAGTGGCCAAGGTTCAGGTTGTCAGCTACCGCAGCCGTGTCCAACAGCAACTCCATACCCGCTTCGCCCATGTAAATGGACAGGTAGAGGTCGGCTGTCGTAACGGTCTCGGTGTTGGCCTCGCCGGGGATGCCGGACTCGTCGAGGTTGCCGTTCGGTGTGGTGGGTGCTTCGGCCGGGACGACCGGGGGCGCTAAGCGGTCGGTCGCCGCTGCGAACGGAGCGAAACCGAGCACGCCCGGCAAGAGGTCGTCCTGCGTGTTCACCTCCAGCACCGTGCCACCGCCGAGGTTCGTCGACTCGGTCACCGTTACATGCTCCAGCGCCCGGACTTCGAGCGTGTCGAATATGCCGGCAGCACCCTCTGAGATCCGGAACGCCAGCGTGCTCTTCGACACAATCGCCTCCACAAAGCCGAGATCGGCCTGCTGCAGCAGTACGTTGAGGTTCGCCGCAAGGTCTGCCACCGTCAAGTTTCTTCGGGTCATCTCCGGTGTGAGCGTGACGGACCCGCCGACCGAGCTACCGGACCGTGAGCTGATTGCGACGAAGCTCAGGATCGCTTCGTTCCGCGTTTCGATCGTACTCGGCGTCGTCTGGTTGTCGATCGTCTGGCCGGCGCCGCCGGTCGGCGTCACATCCACCGATCCGGTCAGCACGGCCGGGCCGTAAGGTACCGGCTCGACAAACGGGAGACTGCGGAAGGCGTAGTCGCCGTTGGCGTCGGTATACGTAATCGGGCCGTCGATCTCGGCGTCGAATGCACCGTTGCCGTCGTGGTCGAGGAACACGGCCACACCGTCGAGCGGCACTTCACCCGCGCCCAACGGGCCCTTGCCGCTGGCAACGCCCAGCGCGGTGCCGTAGATGGCGTTGTCGCCAAAGGTCGCATCGAAACTCGTACTGGCCGAGCGGCCGCCGACGTCCCAAGGGGCTCCGGTGCCGTCTCGGGCGGTGACCGTAATCCGTGCGGTGCCCTGGAATTGTTTCAGGGGCCACACGTAGAGTTGGTCGCCGTCCACGTTCACGCGTACGTTCGGCTCGCTGCTGACGGCATCGATCGACAGCAGATCGGTCTTGCCGTCGGTAACGCCCACGTGGATGGGGGCGACCAGACGGCTTACCGTACCTTGCAGGTAACCGTAGTTGCCGTTGCCGGACGAATCGAGAATCAGGCCCGATACCTCGTTGAAACGCCAGGCGCCTATCAGGCCGGGCGTACCCGCCGGAAGCGTTCGGGCCATGTCGTGTACGATGTCGTCCTGCGGACGCGCCACGTTCCACAAACGCACCTCGTCGAGCTGGCCTCGCAGCGGTGAGTAGAAGCTGCTGTCTTCCAGGGTCTGGCCGAACAGCAACGGCGAATTGTGGACCGCCGTATCGGTGTTGGGAACGGCCGTGTAAGCGATATTTACCAACTGGCCGTCGAGATAGACCTCCATGCGTCCGGAGGTGCGGTCCAGCACGCCGGCAAAGTGATACCAATGGCCGGGTTCGATCGAGCCGGCGGGCGTGTTGGCGGCGGACTGGTAACCGGCGGAAGAAGTGGAAGTGAAGTGCAGGTAGCCGTTCTCGTTGACCCACAGCGACAAGCTACGACTGTCGCTGCCGCTGCCGGTGCCCTTCTGGATGACCGGCATCCAGCTATTGTCGAAGAAGTCGACGCGGAGCCAGGTTTCCAGCGTCAGCGTGCGATTGACCTCCATGCTGGGGCGGTGCGTGATGCTGACGCCGTCCGAGCCGCCGGTGAAGTGCAGCACGCCCGGCGTGTTGGCCCAGTTGTCGATGGGCGTGATGATCGGCGCCGCGTTGACGTCGAACTCGACGTCGGTGCCTACGGCCTGGCCGTCCGTGAATCCCACCTGCGCGCCACCGTAGACGTGCAGGGCAACGACGCCGCTGCCGGGGGTTACATCAATGACCAGCTTGCCGTCCTGGTTGCTCAGCGCCATGGTGCCGGGCAGGCTGGCATCTGCCAACGCCGCATCGAAGGCGGCGACGAGCTGGGCTGCAAGTTCGGCAGCGTCGCTGTTGCTCGACGTATCATCAGCGACGAGTTGCACGCTCAGCCAAGTGCGGTCGCTGTTCTCGGCGACAATCTGTAGTCGCAGATCCAGGTCGGCTTCAAGTCGGCCGTCCGTCGGCAGCTCAGCGTCCCCCGCTGCCGGCGGCACTGCGTCCCCCACCAGATTCTGCTCACCGGCGCGTGCCTCCATTTGCGGGATGAAAATCTCGTGAGCCCGGTTGTCCAGCGGATTGCCTTGCAGGTCGAGGACGTGCAGGTTGGGCAGCACGGGATCCACGCGGCGCAGCAGCACGGCGTCCGCGGCGGCCAAGCCCGTGCTCGACTGGTTGAGGAACACCTCCAGCTTGAGCCCGTCCAACGCGGTCGGGTCGTCCGTGACGGTGGCGATACCCAGCGTCTCGAAGGTCTTGCCGCCGAAGAGGATGCCGTCGGGTGCTTCGGTCTGGTCGATAACCTTCACGAGGCCCGGCGGCCGCACGAACATGACCTCGCCGTCGGCCAGATCGAGGGCCTTGCCCTGATGCACCACGCCGTTGATGACGGCGCTGGCGGTGAAGGCGTCGCCCGTCTCGGGGATCAGGGTCGCATAGATGCCCCCGGCAGCCAACTCGGCCAGCACGTCCGCCGTACCGTCGCCGAAAGTCGCGTCGTTCAGGTACCCGCCCTGCTGCAAGGGCTGCTCGAACCCGAGCAGACCCACGCCCAGCTTGGGCAACTGCACGGCCGCGTTCGTCGTGTTGACCACCAGCAGAAGATCGAAATCCGGGAAACGGTCTATCAGGCCGGGGATGCCCCCTGCGAGGCGGATCACGGCCAGGACCGTATCCTCGGGCATCTCGGTAAACAACGTCTCGTTGAACAAGGTTTGCGCGTCGGTGTCGAGCAGCCCGTATCCGGCCGCTCCGCCTTGGAGGCCGGGAATGTATGGAGTGGGACTACTCCCTTCGGGAAGATGCGGGTTCATTTCGCGCGTGCCGATGAAGGTCTCGGTCGCGGCAAACACGCGATCTTCGTATGTCGGAAGAGAAATCCCGTCAAGCTTTCCTCCACCGTGCGGGAAAGTGACTTCCACGAATTCGAAATCACCGATGTTGGCACCCAGGATGAAACGGCCCTGTCCGGCGTCGGCAAGGGCACCTTGGCCACCTTCGGCATAAACGAAGGTGTCGTCGCCGTAAACCACCGACGCGTAGAGCTTGACCGTACCGCCGGCCCCGGCGCCACCTTGACCACCCTGTCCGCCGTCGCCGCCGTCGCCGCCGGAGCCACCGTCGGCACCGTCGCCACCGTCGCCGCCGGGCGCGGTGAGGAATCCGCCCTTCTCGCCCGGCTGGCCGGCCGTGCCGTCATAGCCGGCGCCAGCCACGCTGCCCGGATCGCCTGGCATTCCGTTTGCGGCGTCGCCACCGCGAACGAAGAAGGCGGCATCTTCGACGAAGATACGTCCCAGAGCGGTGATCTCAATGGCCCCGCCGCCGCCGCCCCCGTCGCCACCGCTGCCGCCGTCGCCCCCATCAGCGCCGTAGCCGCCGTATCCACCACGTCCGCCGTCGCCGCCGTCGCCACCGCTGGAGCCGAACACGTGTCCGTCTCCGCCGCCGCCACCACCGCCGCCGGAACCACCGCTGCCGGCCCCACCGCCACCGCCGCCGGCGCCACCGGAGCCGGCCCCGCCACCGCCGCCGCCGGAGATCGACAGCCCGTTGCCGAAGTTGGCCCCGGCGCCTCCCCCGTTGCCTGCCCAACCCGCGCCGCCCGGCTGGCCTGCGAGGCTGCGACCGTTTCCGCCGTCGCCACCACCCGACGCACCACCGACACCACCTGGGCGGCCGTGTCCACCGCTGCCGGTCGGCGTAGCGATGCCGCCCGAGCCCGGATAGCCGGGACCGTCCGGGTTGTTGTAGCCGCCGTTGCCGAAGCCGCCGACGCCACCGGGGCCGCCCTTGGCACCCCTGACGCCACTACCGCTGCTTACACCCGGCCTGCCCGGGGCACCACTGGTGCCGCCGAACGGCGATGTGCCTCCGCCGTCTCCACCGCTGCCGCCGTTGCCGGGTGTGCCACCGACGGGGAAAGGCAAGAAGTCGAACGGATCGTCTGGCCCACCTTCTCCGCCGCCGTCCTGTTGCATCCAGACAATGCCGTTGACCCCGCCCTCGCCGCTGAGACCACCCGCGCCGCCGACACCGCCGGAACCGCCACCGGGACCTGCCGTTTGCGTATCGGCCGACAGGAGGAACTGGGCGTTGGGATCGATGTAGACGTCGTCGCCCACCTGGATGGACAGCGCACGGGAGCCGGTAACCGTAATGGCATCGCCGCCGATGTGCAAGTCGCCCAGCACGTAGAACGTGGCCATGCCGCCGACGGCGTTGGCGACAAACGGCGTGCCGTAGAACATGCTGGCGGAACCATCATCGTCGCCGGTGATAGTCAGTGCGTCGGTATCGATGACCACGTCGCGTACGCCGTCCCATGGTTCGGGGACCGCATCGCCGGCAACCGCACCGAACAGGTCGCTACCGAGAGTTTTGATAATGGCGGTGTTCGTGCCGCGGACAAAGAACGTCGCATCCTCGGTACGCGAATCGGCCTCAGGCCAGGCGACCAGCACTTCATACTGTGCCGGCTCAAGGTCGCGGAAGGTCCACTTGGCGGCCGAGTCGTCGCTGACGCCCTCGCGGAAGTGGTAATCGCCCTCGAAGGCACCGGCGTAGGCGTGCAGGTTGCTTTGCCAGTCGTCGAGCACCGTGAAGTGTTCGTCGCCGTCGTCGATCAGTCGCTGGCCGGTGAGGTCTTCGATGTTGCGGATGAAGTTGTTCTCGAGGCCGAGGATCTCCAATTCGTTCAGCTTGGCCAGCGGCCGCACGTCGCTGATGACGTGGCTGCGCAGGCTCAGGTACTTGAGGTCTTGCTGTGTGGTCAGCGCCGAGAGGTCTTCGATCAGGCCCTGGACACCGTATCCGGGCCGCAGAGCACCGCCGGGTACTGGCTGCTCGGGCCCATTGGGCGGGTCGTAGCGCAACACAGGGCCGGCGACGGCGGCGTAGTAGAAGATATTGTACCAGCCCTGCTCCAAATAGAGCGGCGTGCTGATCGGTTCGCCGCCGGAACGGTCGTCGAAGGGATACTCGGCGGGGGATTGGTCGCTGACAATGACCCTGACGTAGCCGTAGCTGCTGTCGTCGACGGAGAACGAGTACATGCCGCTCTCGGCGGCATAGACGACACCGGAACCGCTTCCGTAGGAGGCCCCGCCAGAAGTGAGCAGTCCGGAAGTATAATTGTCCAGGCTGAGCAGGGTCAGGCCGCGTCGTGGCGCCGCGGGATCGGCTACCAGGTAAGTCAGTGCGGCCACCTGATCGAGGATGGGGTCCCTAGCGCTGTCATCTTCCGCCCTCTCGTCGTCCGGTTCGGTGGAGGGCCCGCCATCGAACGACAGGCGCTCGAGCTTCCGCAGTTCCTGTAGCGGCGTCAACCCGAACAGATCCGAGTTGAAATCCAATGCCAGGTTCTGCAAGTCGGCCGTGCCTTGGGGGAAGCCCACCGTATCGCCCGTCGTGGAGGTGGCCGGTTTCAACTCGTCTAGAATGTCGAAGTACGTATCGGTCGCCCAATCGTAGCGATAGTCCAACTGGTTGCCGGCCAGATTCAGCGTGATCAAGTTGGTGGCATACTTCAGGCCGCGGAGATCGTAGATACCCAGGTTGCTGGCGTCCAGTTCGGACAGTTCCGCCAGACTGCTGGCCCAAATTCGCTGTGACCAGGCCGGCTCGGCCAGATTGGGCAGGTTGATGTCGGTACGCTCGCTGCCGGCTGGCACGTGAATGACGTACTTGCGGTTGCCGGGCGTGCTGTCGTAACGGTCGGTGACCGCATATCCCAGGGCACGAGCCAGGGCGATCCGCAGGTTCTCGTCGTTGATGCCGATCAGGGCGTCGGTCTGTCGCAGCAGGATGTCGGATCGCTCGCTTTCGGCCGGCGGCTCGATCTTTTCGCCGAACTGCAGATCGCGGACCTCGAAGTTCTCAGCCACGAAGCGATCGTGCCCGCTCTCGCCTCGCAGCCGGTCGATGTCGTCGTTGCCCACGAGGATGTCTTCGCCCTCGCCGCCGCCGATGCGGTCGCGGTCGGACGTCGGATGGCTGTAGCCTTGGGAGGGCGCGTCGATGGTAATCTGGAAGTCGACGTCCTCGACCACCGTGCCGTCGGGATTGTAGACGCGCAGGTAATAGCCGTCGGCATCCAGGTTGCGCATGTCGATGACGGACTTATCGCGGGCCACCAGTCGGCCGTCTTCGGTGTAGAGGTCGCCCACCAGTCCGCGTACGCGCGGAATCACTTCGAGGCCCGAGCGCCCGTCCTTCCCCAGACCGGCCAGGTAGATGGCCAGATCCTCTTCGCCGGCCACGTTCTCGACGCGTACGGTCAGCCGCGTTTCGCCGCGGGCCAAGGCGGCGCGGACGGCCTCGGTGAGGTCGAACTGGGCCAGATCGCTGCTGACGTCCACGGTCTGGGTAAACGCTGCCTCAGCCATGCGGTCGGCGTCGGTGGGCTGGTCGTCACCCTCGCCTGCCAAGACGCTAACGGTTAGCGGCAGCGGCGGCGGAATCAGCGCGTCGAAGCGGGTAGCCCCTTCCTCGGTGGCCACCCACAACTTGCCCTCGGCCTGGAAGAAGAGCTTGTCGCCCATCGCGGTAAGGTTATATGGATTGACGCCGTTCGTGGTCGGCACTGCGCGGGTATTCTGTTCGCTGCCGTCGGTCACGTAGAGAGTGCCGCCGGAGGTGAAGAAGAGCCGGATTCCGGCCGTTGTTTGTACCGGTGTGAGATAGTTCGGGTGAGAACTGGCGCTGCCCGGGGCCAGATCGGCCACGCGCTGCGTCGTGGTTCCGTCGCTGCGCCACAACTCGCGCCCCGAGCTACCGTCGTCGGCCGAGAAGTACAGGTTATCGTCGGCGGCCGTCAGATAGTAGGGGTTGGATCCCGTGACGATACCCGGAACGGTGGTTAGTACCCATGCATAGATCGGAATCGGGAAGATGCCCGGCTCGTAACCGACAATCTGCCACGTAAAGGCCGTACTCGGGCTCTGATCCGGCTGGCCGACGTTGGCCAGTACGGACGGATTATGGGGCACGTCAACGTTGACCTGCCAGACTTCGCGACCCACGCGGTCGCTCTCGGTCGTGCTGCCGTTGGGTGCATCCTGGGCGGCAAACACGAGCGTGTCGTCGAACCAGGTGAGATAGTTCGGATACGTGCCGTCGCTCGGGATGGCGGTGAGCTTGGTGAAGCTGCTGCCGTCGAACTTATACACTTCCCGGTCGCTCCCACTGAGCGCACCGGCGGCGAACACCAGATTCCCGTCGGCGGCAGCGAGTTGATATGGGTTGCGGAAAGCCTGCCCGGAAAGGAGCTCCGGTGTATCGCCGCTGATGTAACGCCAGATGGAATTGTACCCGGCACCGCTGTTGTAACCGACGAAGTACATCGAGCTACCCACCGGCGTAAGGCTATTGGGCGAGACGCCCGACGTCCCGCCAACGGCTTCCAGCACCTGCGTGCCACCGGTCGTGCCGTCGCTGACCCAGAGTTCCGCACCGAGTTCACTGGACTCGGCTGCGAAATAGAGGCGTGCGCCGGTCTGTACCGATTGTTGACCGGCGTCAAAGACCGGACCGTTTTCGGCACTGCGGATGTCGCTGCCGGTCACACGGATCAAGGTCACACTGGGGTCACCCGCGGCAAGGCGCAGTGTATCGCGCCCGTCGGCCGTGTGGCGAGAAACGGAAAGCAGCCCGGGAGACAAGCCTCGGGCACTAAGGGCCGTGCCGACGGCGGACTGTAAGTCGGCGGCCAGGAAGCTCAGATTGGTGTTTTCTCGTAGGCTCAAGAAGCTTAACGGGGCGGAAAGCGATACGTTCGTGCCGTCGGCGAGCACCAATTCGATGTGCGTCGCGACGGAACCGGGTGGGATGCCTACTTCGAGAACGGTCTTGTGAACCGGTCGTTTTCCGATGACAAGACCGCCGACCGACGCCACTTCACTGCCGCTGAAGCCCAGCGGTTCAGCCTTGGCGGTCGCCAGACCGATGATCGTGGGATCCTGGTTGGCCACGAATCTCAGAACCGGAATCTGACCCGCGATAACGGCTTGGGCGCGGATCGCCTGCGGACCCAGGCCGTACAGCGGCAATTGCTCCTGCAAGGCCTTATTAACGTCTTCCACCAACTCGACAAGGGTCTCGTTGAGGTCCGTCGGTGGCATCTGCACGCTGACGTCACGAGTTTCGCCACCGACGAAGGTGACTTGCAGGCTGAAGTCGAACCCGGTGCCGAAGCTCAGGTCCTGCGGGGCGGCGGCGGCGGTCAACTCGACCACCGGCACCGAGGTCTGGTTCTTGTCGAAGCCCAACTCCGGGCTACTCGGCACGCGGATCTGCACGAAGTCGGAATCGACTCGGAAGACCAGCCGATCACCGGAACTCGACGGCTGCACCGCATTGCCGGGGAAGCCGAGCTCAGTAAGCGAACTCCACAGGGCGCCGGCGACGTCTCCCACGAAGCTGCCGAACCCGCTGTTGTTGCGCACCTGGTCGAGCGACAGTTTCACCGGGATCTCGACCGTCGTACCGTCGGCCTGGATGCCGACCAGGGAGAAATCGTAGCTGGTATCCGGCCGGCCGGTGACGGGGCCGTCGGCGGCACCGACCAGCGCGGCCGTGCCGGGCATGGCGGTGAAGTTGTAGGCGTAATTGACGTCCAGGTCCTTGACTTTCTCCGTACCCGGTTCAGTGCCGCCGGCAGCGAGGGACGCTGTGCCGTCGGTACGCCACAACTCGAGCTTGTTGAAGCCGTTGTTGGCCGTGAAGTAGAGGATTCCACCCACGTCCACCAGATTGCCCGGGAAGGAGCTACCGACGCCGGGAAGCAGGTCCTTGACCAGGTAGGTGCCTTCTACCGTGCCGTCGGTGGCCCACAACTCGTAGCCCTTGCCTTGCACGTAGCCGGTGTAATAGAGCTTGCCGCCGGACGGCGTCAGGTTGTTCACGCTGGTCGGTGCGGGCTGCGCGGCCACGGCGCCGGGTACGTCGAGGATCAGGTTGGCCAGCCCCACCGCATCGGGGTTGCCGACGTAGTCGAGGAAACGCCCCAGGTCGAACTCCAGGATGGCGCCGCGAACCACCTCGGCGTTGACAGCGTAGCGTTTGCTGTCGTTGCGCAGCGACTTGAGTGCCACGTGTACCGCCACGTTGCCGGCCGCACCTTGGATGCTGCCGAGGAATCGGGTGGTGGCGCCGCCGGTCAAGTAACCGATGGCCCCGGCTGCGTCGGTCTGCGGCGTGCCGTCCTTCCAACCCAGGTAATAGCCGGGCCCCACGGCGTCGCTGCCGGCCGTCAGACCGAGGTCGAACACGGTGCCTTCGTTGGGGCTCAGCGCACGCGTGGTGCCGATGCCGGTGATCTCGTACCAGCCGTCGGCATGGAGCTTCAAGATCAGCGGTGTGACGTCGCGCGTGGTGCCCTCGGTGAAATCGCCGCCATAGGCCGACCACTTGGTCACGCGCCCGGCCTCGGTGAAGGCGGGGCCGACGTACATCCCGCCGGACGTCGAATCGATCAACGACGCGACGAACAAGTCGCCGCCGACGATCTGCGGAGCCGCTGCCGTGGTGCTCTCTTCCGGGATACCGGCGGTTTCCACAAACTCCTGTCGCGCCCCCGGCGTGATGCGGATAAAAGTGCCCGGCTGCCCGTCGCCCAGGGTGACGAAGCGATACCAGCGCTCGCTCATGCCCGCGGCCATGGTGAAGGCGGTTGTGTCGATCTGGCCATCGCCGTCGTAGTCGTTCCTGAAGACCTCGGCGCGGCCGGTGCCGCGGTCCACCAGATAGTCGCCGCTGCCGGTGATGGTCAGGTTGGTTAGATCGACGATCTGATCGCCCGGCGGCAGCGCCGGCGGCGTGGAAGCCCCGTAGGCGACGAAGATCTTGCCGGCACCCGGCGTGAGGATGGTGGTCACGGCGTTGGCACCCGGCGCACCGATGATAATGTCGTCCAGGCGATCGCCGTCCAGATCGATACCCGGCGTGGCCGGCAGGACGCCAAAAGCGTCGAATTCAAACTCGCCGCGGATCGCGGAGTTGGCGTCGGAGAGATACGCGTCGGTGCCGCGATCGGTGATCGAGAACAGCACGTAGGCCGTGCCGCGCTCGTCGAAGTCCAGCAGCATGTCGGAACCTACCGGCGTGAGTATCCGCATGGGTTCACCGACGAGCAGGTCGGCCACGCCGTCGGCGTTGAAGTCACCGGCGGTGGCGTGAAGTACGCCGCCGAAGGCCAGGCCCTCGGGGATGGCCCCTGCGTCCTCGCGATGCACGGTGACGTTGGCGTCGTCGCCGCGAATGACGGCCGTCTCCTCGCCCCAGTTGCTCCGGCCATAGAAAATCAGCAGACCACCCTCGCGAGTCAAGACATCGTCACGCCCTTCCTGGGTGCGGCCGACCGCGAAGTCGTCGTAGCCGTCCTGGTTCAGGTCACCCAGGGCCGCCACCGAGCCGCCGAGCGCGAAGTCTTGCACGATCAATTCGCTGGTCTGGTCGGCATTGATGAACAGCGGCCAGCCCAAATTGATTGGGACCTCGCCTAGCGTGATGGAGTGGCCGCCGCCCGTACGGCCGGTAACGAGGTAGGCGCGGCCGATATGGGGCAGCGTGGCGTCGGTGAAGCTCACGTAGTCCGGATCGGTGAACAAGACGTCCTCCAGCCCGTCGCCGTTGACGTCGCCCGCCACCACCGCACGGACGTTCTGCCCGAGGTCGACGGTCGTGGCAATGTCGGCGTTGAGGAAATCCGCGGCCACGACTCCCCGATTGGAAGTGTCGGCCCAGAAGATCGCTTCCAAGTCCGTGGCGCTGTTGAACGTCTCGTTGCCAACGGCGTCCTCGGCCCGCCATAGAGCCTGCCCGGAGAAGACGTAGCCGTTGATTAATCCGTCGGGATAGGTCAACAGCAGGTCGGCCAGCCGGTCGTCGTCCCAGTTGAGCACGGCCATGTCCGAAACGGCGCGGACCAGACTGCCGCCGTTGGGGATGGTCAAATCGCGCACCCGGTTCTGGTCCTCGGCCTTCACGACCTCGGTAATCCAGTCGAGGTCGACGTAGCCGGGCATTTCCAATCCGCTGGCACCGCCGCCCATGATCACGGTAATGACCGCGTCCACACCGCCCTCGCCGTCCTTGCGGATGAATACCAGGTCGGTCTTGCCGTCCCCGCTCACGTCGCCCATACGCATGGCCGGGCGGCCTACGTCGGCATCGATGATGAAGTCCGCCTCGTCGCGCACATCGGTGACGTCGTCCAACTTCACGGGCCCCAGCAGCACGTAGGCGGCATCTTGCCCGTAGACCAACAGGTCGCTGCGGCGATCCCCGTTGAAGTCGTACAGATCGACCACGCCGGAGAGTGCTTCCTCCTCATTGCTGCCGCGCAGGGCGAAGGCGTCGCGGGCCGCCGGATTCGCTTCCGCGGCCACGTTGATACCCGGCACGTCGCGCGGTCCGAAGTCGGGCGCGATGGGCGTTGCCAGTTCGAGGCGGTAGAGGTCGGGCTCGGGCTCATCGGCATCGACCTCTTCTGCACCGGCTTGCACCGGTCCGAGGTTGTCGCCCTCGTAGAGACGCAAGGCGTCGCCGGCCGGACCGGCAGAAGCCAGACGCGTGTAGGTCACGCCACCCTGTTCGAAGCTCCCCAAGGGACCGAACAGCAAGGCCTGCGGATCGACCGTACCCGGGTCGGTATAGGCGGCGCGGCCCGGCTCGATGATCATCTCGGCGGCCGTATCCATCCGCGTCTCGACGTCGACGCGGCTCTCGCGCACCTCCGTTTCGGCGTCGACGATCCGGGCACCTAAGTGTATCGCCAGCACCTGATGCTCCAGCGTATCGCGCGTGTTCAAGCGGCTACTCTCGAGCAGCACGGCGGCACCCAGATCGGCCGCGCCGTCGCCGTTAAAATCGCCGATGGGGCGGAAGCTCCCCTGTGGCAGGTCGATGGCATCACCGCTGAGAAGCAGACTGTCGAGCGTAACCGTGCCCGTCAACTCGCTGTCGCCGAAGATGACGTAACCGCTGCCGGCGCCGGTGACCAGCAGGTCGGTCGTGCCGTCGGCGTCCACGTCCCCGGCATCGTGTACCCGCGCATCGGTGCCGAAGCCGCCGGTTATCGTGGCTTGCAAGCCGGGCCCGGCCAGGGCGGCGCTGCCGGAGTAGATATTGACCTGTCCAAAACTGGCGACGGCGAAATCGGCGCGACCGTCACGGTTGAAGTCGCCTGCGCCGTTGACCGCCCCCACACCGCTGAAGTCGAAGGCGGCGTCGCCGGTGAAGACATGCGTGTCGCCGTCCGTCTGGATCACCCATTGCTCGCGCGGACGTCCGGAGAAGACCAAGGTCTGTCCCGCGCCGGAAACGACCAGATCGTCCCGCCCCGTGCCCGACGTCTCGTCCATCTGCACGAGGTCGGTCAAGGGGATGAATGCGTAATTGGTGCCGCCGGCCGGATCCCAAAGGAATCCGACGTGGCCAAAGTCGTCGGCCTTCTGGAAGTACTCCACCTCGAAGTCGTGGTAGCCCTCGCTGAGCGTCGTCACCCCTTCGGTGATGTTCCATTGTGTCAAGTCGAATTCTTCCGGGCCGCCGAACTCGTCGTGGATGTTTGTCACCGAGACGTCGTCGGGATTCCATCCGTCGTAGTCGAGGTCTTCGCTCTTGGCCTCGTGCAGGATGATCGTGTACGCGGCGTCGCCGTCGCTCGTCGGGTTGGCCATCCCGGTAACGATCACCGGTTGCGGCGTCTGCCAGTCATCCGGAGTGAAAACTATCCCCTCTAGGGAGACGGTTCCTTCGACGTTGTTGCTGGAGGACAATTTGATGCTGACGTCTGCAACGGGCTGCGTGAAGAGGCGAACCGTGAAGGTGGCCGTGCCGCCAGACTCCGTGGTTACAAGTCCCAGAACGGGATCGACCGCAAAACCCGGGCCCTCATCATCCCTATTGACCACCGAGACGTCGTCGGCCTCCAGCGCGTCGTACGCATCGTCGGCGCTGAAGGCGGGACCCGTGACGATTGTGTAGTCGATGTCGCCGTCGACTTCCTCATCGTCCGCCGCGGTGACGATCACCGTCTGCGGCACGTTCCAGTCGTCGCGGGTGAAGGTCAGACTGGCGACCGAAAGGGTGCCTTCGGTCGTATCGCTGGAGGAGAGCGGGAGGATCACGTTTGCTGTCGGCGGCGCGGTCAGGCGGACCGTGAATGCGGTTGCGCCGCCGAGTTCCGTGGTCACGTGGCCTGAGATGGGATCGACCACAAACCCCGGGATATCCTCACTGCCGGCCGGGTGATTGGCCGCCAAGATCGTCCCGCCGTCGATGGACAGGCGGTGGCCGTCGTCGCTGACCAGGGCAAAGCCGACCGGTCCCGACTCCGCCTCGCCCGGCGGGTCGAAGTAGAGCTGGCCTCGCCAACGCACCGCGAAGTTCTGCTTGAACTCCGGCAGCGTCGTGCCGCCCTCATTGCCATCGGTGAACCCGGCGACCGGATCGACCCACATGCCGCCGGTGACAATACCCGTATCCAGTCCCGTGAGCGTAGCGCCGAAACCCCGGGCGGGGACAAGCTGACCGGGGCTCGTGATTTCGGCGGGCAAGCCGTCAGCACTGTTGAAGTTGGTGGCGAACACGGCCGTGCTTTGGCCGTCCGCGGCGTTGACTTTCACGCGTAGATTATCCAACCCCCAGGACTCGTTGGCCCCACCACCGTAGCCGGCGCCCGTAGCGTAGATGCGGACCTCGACGTTACCGTCCGTATGGGCAATGCCGCGCAGCGCTCCGGCGCCGGTGAGGTCGTAGAGCGAGTCGTTCGCCGTGCCGAAACCCAAGTCCGTGCCCGAATGCAACGTCGCGTCGGCGGACGGGATGTAGCTTTGCGAGAGGCCGTCGATATTGGAGAACGACTCATCGAACACCACCAGCCCGTCGACCTCCACGCGCAAGTGGTCCGGCCCGTCGGTCGGATTGTCGCCGTCCCACGAGTCGATGATCGCTAACACGAACTCGAGGTCCAGGCTCACGTGCTCCGGCAGGTCGGCAAGCTGGAGCACAGTCGCCTCACCTGCAGCGGCCGCGTTGTGTAGGAAGTTGCCGTCAACGAAGCTGGGCATGCGGTCGAAGACACTGGTGTCAGCGTAGTTGTAGTAGTCGCCCATCAGGCCTTCGGCAGAGACGGCCGCGATGTTACCCGCCCCGGCGGCGTCGACGATTGCCATACCGGCGATCGGAATGAACAGATCCCTGTCGGTTGTGATGTCCAGCACACCCCGGGCGTCGCGGAACAGCACGTGGTCAGGCACCACTTCCTTGGTAGCACTGCCCGGCAGGCGCCAGCTCAGCGTCACGCCGGCGGCGCCGTAGTTTTCGAACATGGCCACGCGGATATTCTGATAGCCCGAGTCGAGATAGACGGTCGCGGATTGCTCCAAGTCGGCGTGCAGACCGTCGTTGTCGATGATCGTCTCGCCGCCGATGGTCAACCGGCTGCCGTCGTCGCTGCGCAGATAGAACGTATAGTTGCCGGCCTGCTCGATGTAGATCTGGCCGGTCCAGCGTACGGCAAAGCGGTCGTTCAGTTCGGAGAACCCGGCAAAGCCGGGGCCGAGGGTGACGGGGTAGGCGATCTGCGCATCCGTACGCGTGTGCAAAGGAGACAGCAGGTCGAAGTCGATCAGATCCAGATCCGTCGACGGCACACCGACCGGTAGCACGAAGTACTCGCCCACCAGACCGCTGTCGGCCCCTTCCAGAGCGTCGCTGCTCCAATCGTCGCGGCCGAACAGGACGTACACGCCCTGCTTGTCCATTTCCGTGAACTTGGTCACCGAGATCGCCACGTCGTCGAAGCCGTCGCCGTCGAGGTCGCCGGCCGGGGCGATGATGCTGCGGTCGACCAGCGTGCCGCCGAGAATGGGGGCCGGCAGTTCCAGGGTCACCGCCGGCACAGCCGCGTTGAGATTCAATCCGTCGGCCGAGCCGAAAGCGATCCGCGCGAACGTGCGAGGGTTATCCGGATCGGCCAGATTGAACACGCTGTCTTGCACCGAGACAATGGCGTCCTCGTAGCCGTCGCCGTTGATGTCACCCAGGCCGATCATCACCGGCTGGCCGGAGAGCTCGACGGCCGAGAACGTCTGGCTCGCCTCACTACCTGGCACGTGCAGGGTCAGCCCCAAGGTGCCGGCGAACTTGATGCGGTATTCGCCAGTGTCGTCGGCAGTGGGGGACCCTGTGCCGTAACGAACGATCAGGCGGTCCGAGCCGCCCATCACGCTCGGCATGTTATAGTCAGGCATGAGCGTGCCGTGCGCCAGATTGGGCGACAGGTCGCGGACCTGTTTGCCGTCGTGCAGCAGGTCGACGTCGACTTGCTCCTCGAACCGCCAGTAGCCTTGCAACCCCGTCTCGTCGCCTTCGAGGACACGGTTGTAGCGGTCGGCGATCTCGGTCGCAGTCAGGGCCTCGTCCCATACCCGCACTTCGTCGATACGGCCCTTGAAACGCTGGCTTGTACTGCCCTGGCGGCCGGCGATCTGCAATTCGTTCTTCGCCGGGTCGGCGTCGCCCACGGTATCGAAGCCGATGTTCGGCAATGTGTGTGCCACGGCGCCGTTGATGTAGGTGGTCACCTTGCCCTCGTCGAACACCACGGCTACGTGGGTCCACACTTCCTCCGGCGCCACGGCCCCCGTGTCGTGCCACGCCCAACCCCCGCCGCCGGACTTCGCGAACGCGAACTGGATCGAGCCGTCGCCGAAGCGGGCGACCTCGTACTCTCCTTCCTTGTTAATGATGATGCCAGTGCTGTCGCTGTCCTCGGCCGGTCTGATCCAGGCCTCCATGCTGAGGTGCTTAGCCATCGTCAGCGCGGCGCGGCCGGGTACGCTGACGTACTGGGTGATGCCGTCGAACTCCATCGACAGACCTCGCTCGGCTCCGCTACGGGCCGCAAGCTGGTCGGTGACGTGCAGCAGGTAGTAGTCGGGCACGCCGGAAAAACGCTCGCGCGGCACGAGACTGATACCGTCGCCCGGATCGCTGTCTTCGGCCGGGAACAGGTAGGCAATCAGCCGGTCGTCCGTCTCCTGCACGCCGCCTTCGACCGACAGCAAGGTCACGACGGAGATCATGCCGTTGTCCAACACGGCCCCGGCCGCGTCGCCAAATTGCTGCATGGCTTCCGGCGCGGGGATGATGTACCAGTCGGCGTTGTCGCCCAAGTGGAAATTGAGGTGATCTACCATCGTGCCCGCCCGCATCGCCGGCAAGGTGGCGGCGAAGGGGGAGAAATCGTTGCGGCTCGGGACACCGCCCACCGTGTTGAACTCGAAACGGTCCGGCTCCAGCAGACGGTTGCCCGCCAGCAGGTCGGCACCGGGCCCGCCGCTGATCTCGTCGTCGCCGCCGCCCCCCATGATCAGGTCGGCGCCGTCGCCGCCGTAGATGACGTCGTCGTAGGCGCCGCCGAAGAGCCTGTCGTTGCCGTCACCGCCGTAAATCTCCAGGCTGGCGATGGCCGCCCGCTGCTGCTTGTCGCCCGGGTCGATCCCCCATTCGCTCACCACGCCGGGGTACATGTACTCCGAGTCGCCATGCACCACGTCGTCGCCGGCACGCGTGTCGATCACGGTGTGCTCGACGCTAACCGTTTGGTAGAAGGCAAACCCCTGCAGGAAGACGGGCTGACCGCTGATCAACGGTGCAAACTTGAGCTGTTCCAGCGCCGTGTTCGGCTGGCTGTCGACGAGTTCCTCGGCGCGGAACTCCAACTGGGCGCCGGGTGCCACCAAACGCATCACGCCATCGGGGAACTCGACCACGATCTGACCTTCGGCGGCCGTGCCTTCGAAGACGGCGTCCATCGCCGCCACCAGATCCACTGCCAGGTCGCTGATGTTGTTGTTGGCCGTGCCGGCGGGCTGCACGATGACCTGCCGCGTAACCAGCGTGCCGTCGCCGCCGATCCAGGTCAGCTCGAACACGGCCGGACGTTCCAGTTGTCCGTTTTCCACGGCCCGGGAGTCGGCCGTGATCGCCTCGCCGTCCGGGGCGAAGCGCTGGTTGGCCGTATCCCATTGCAAGGACGTGAATTCGTAGCGGTGCAGGAAGCGGTTCCAGCGGATCGCCACGCTGTCGGGCACAGGCCGGCCCAGACGATCGTAGTCGCCGCCGAGGAAGAGCACCCGGTCTTCCCCCGAGCCGCCGTCGAAGCGGTCGGTGAGCGTGGGAATGAACGTATCGGTCGTGCCCTTGATGAAGGGCAAACCGTCGGTGAGGATCTGGAACGTGTCGTCGCCCTCGCCGCCGAAGAGCAGGTCCTCGGCCTGGCGGTCGAAGCCGCCGGTGAGCACGTCGTTGCCGGCCTGACCGAAGATCCAATCTTCGCCCGCCCCGCCTTGCAGGCGGTCGTGGCCGCTGCCGCCGAGAATCACGTCGCGGCGGACCAGCTCGGTACGCGTGGTGAAGCTCTGCTCGAGCGGCTCTTCGGCGTCGATCTGCAAGGTCAGATCGTAAACGGTGGGCACGCTGTTGTTCGTCGAGACCTTCAGCAGGTACTCGCCCGCGGCAAGGTCCGGGATCTCCAGCACGCCTTGACGCTTGCCGGAAAGATCCAGCACCAGATAGCCCAGGTAGCGTCGCTCGTCCAGCGTCTCGGTCGCGGGATCGTCACCGATGCCCACGTGGGCTACCAATTCGTAACGGGCCGGCGCACCGAGGCTCCGCACGCGCACGAAATAGTCACCCACATCCTTGGCGTTCAGGTCGAGCGTGAGCGTCACGTCGGCCGTCTTATCTGCCTTGCCAAGAGAGTTCCCGTCCGCGTCGAACAGTTCCAACTCCAGGGTGTCGATGTTGGCTAGATCGGCAACCATGCTGATGCGATCGTCTTCACCGCCCGGCTCGGTCAGCCTGAAGCGGAACCAGTCCAGGTCGCCCAGGTCTTCGACGTCTTCGGGGTCGGGGCCGCGGCCGATGGTCAAGCCGCGCACTCGGAAGACGTTCTGGATCGATTGCTCGTCCTCGAAGACGTGGGCCGTTTCGCGGGTGTCGTTGCCGGCCTCGGCTTCCAGGCTGTCCTGCGACACCAAGGTGGCATAATCGCCCACACCGGTGGTTGAGCCGTCGCCTTCGACGCGATACAACTCCAGGGTCATGCCGTCCAGGTCCGAGGTGCTGCCGGCCAGGATCTGGGCGTCCGTCGCGGCGTCCGAGGCCAGCGTGAATCGGTACCAGTCCACGTCTTCCGGGTTGTCCAGCGTAAGACCCTTGAGCTTGATGCTCTGATCCAGCCCCGACGGTTCACCGACTCGGTATGCGTAGTCGGCCAGATCGTTGCGCGTGCCCAAGTCGGCTATGTCCACCAGGATGGTGTTGCCGCTGGCGATCTTGACGATGTCGTCGCCCGGGCCCGCATCGATCCAGACGGTGCGCTGCACGGTCGGGCCGACGTAGATCTGGTCGTTGCCCCCGAGGGCATCCACCAGGATCACCTCGAAGTCGGCCTCGGGCGGCAGCAGGCTCTCCTCCAACTTCAGACGGTCGAAGGTCAGGGAGGCCAACTCATGCTGTCGGGCGAGCTTCTCCTCGGCGGTCAAGGTGGCAGGGTCCTGGTAAGGCACCAAGGTATCGGCGTCATGGCCGAGCAACGCCGATTCGGCGTTCACTACCTGCTCGATGTCGAAGCTCAGATCCTCCGGGTTCCAGACCGGATTGCCGTCCTCGTCGGTGGCGTCGAAGTCCAGTTTCAATAGAGCGGCGAAGCTGTAGTCGCCCTGGTTGTCGGTCAGCCGCGTGACGACGTGCTTATCGCGTAGCGGGCCCGGCTCGGTGACGTAGTCCACGGTGATCACGTCGTCGGTGCCGCTGCCGCTGACGTACCAGACCTGGCCGGTTTCGCGAGCGTACTGCTTCCACTCTTCGCCCAGCACGCCGCCGTCGAGCGACTCGAACAGGCTGCCGTCGGCACGGAACAGCTTGTCGTCGCCGCCGTTGCCGAACAGGAATCCCACCGTGGTGCCGCCGTAGAGCTCGTCGTCTTCTTCGGAGCCGAGCATGCGGTCCAAGCCGGTCTGCTCTAGCGTGTAGAGTACGTCGGTGCCGGTCACGTCGTTGAGTCCGTCGCCGTCCAAATCGCCGTTGTTGTCCCACAGCACGCCGTTGGCGTCCACATAGACGCCGAAGTGGCGCATCCGCAGGGTCAGCGTGGCATCGTTAGCCGTCGAGGAGAGCGTGAAGTGCTCGCCACCGAGAAGGACCGTACCGGCGGTGACCAAACCCGCAAGCGGCGTGGCGGCGATCTTGGTGTTGATCGCCGTGACGAGTTCAGCGAGCGTGGTGAATCCAGCCGTCTCGGCAGCCGTCACCGAAATGGACACTTCATCTCCGCCGTCGAGTTGCAAGGCGAAGTGCATGTCGCTACGGAGTCGGCCGTCGTCGGGTGCGGGAGCGTAACCCTGCAATTCGGCCGCGGTGGTGGGCGTGCTGGTGGCGGTCTGGTCCTTCAGTAGATGCAGTTGGGAGATGATCGGGTTCGGGTCGCGCGTCCAGGCGAAGAGTTGGTTCTCGCCGGGCCCGCCGATCAGGTCGTCGGCACCCTGGCCGCCGAAGATCACGTCCCGCTCGCCGGGCGCGCCCGTGGTGCCGCTATTGCCCCACAGGCGGTCGTCGCCGCCGAAGCCGTAGATCAGATCGCTGCCGTTGCCGCCGTCGATGCGGTCGCGGGCCTCGGAGCCCAGCAAGGTGTCGTGGCCGGGGCCGCCGTCGAGCACACCTGCGTAGTCGTCGCTGCGGGCGATCAGATCGCCCAGGTCGAGCTTCTCGACCGGCTCGCCCGCAAGGTCGAGGCCGTCGCCTTGGCGGAACTCGATGCGGTCGTCGCCCGAGAGCCCGGCAATGCGGATCTGCTCGACCAGCGGCGTGTTCAGGCTGCCGTCCGGGTTGGCCGGCTTGCGCCATGGCAGGTAGATGTCGCGTCTGGGGCCGGCGCCGTCGTAGTCGAGGTGCAGGATGCCTTGCTCGCGGCCGTCGGTGCGGCCCGCGGCGGTCTGGCCGATCAGAATCGTGTCGTTCACCACCGGCGTGCCCAGCACCAACAGGATGTCGGTGGCGTTGTCGTCCGTGATGTCGCCGCGAAGGTCGTTGCCGTAGTGGCCGTCGATGGTGTCGCCGAACTCCGTGTACAGGTAGCTTACGTCGCCGATGATCAGATCGATACCGCCGCCGCCGTAGAGTGTATCGATGCCGTCCTGTCCCTCGAGCCAGTCGGTATCGCCGCCGCCCCAAATCAGGTCGCCGCCGCCGCCGCCGAAGACCTGATCCTCGCCCGTGCCGCCGTGGATCTCGTCGGGGGCGCCGCCGGTGTCGGCAAGCTCGTTCCGGGCGTAAAGCGGACCGAAGAGATAATCGCCGTGCAAGTAGTCGTTGCCGCCGTCACCAATCAAGAGATCCTGGCGAACGTTCCCGTAGATCCAGTCGCCGCCGGACCCGCCGTGCAACTCGTCGCCACGAAGCAGGTACTCGTTGGCCAGTTCCGCCGGGCCGGAGGAGACGGTCTCCTGCGCCCAGGCGTAGAGGAAGTCGATGCCGTCGCCGCCGAAGAGTCGCTGGCCGGTGGTCCGCAGCACCTTGCCGTCGTCGACACGGACGGTCACCGGCACGTCGAGTCCCGTCGGTCCGCCGAACAGGTAGTCGCTGCCGCCGTCGCCGTAGAGCACGTCCACGCCGTCGTCGCCGCGGAGATTGTCGGCGTTGGCACCACCCCGGACGATATCGTGGCCGGCGCCGCCTTCCACCTCGTCGTTGTTCACGCCGCCGTCGAGGTAGTCGTTGCCACTGCCGCCGCGGAGGAAGTCCACCGCCCCGCCGCCGAAGATCAAGTCGTCACCCGCACCGCCGTCGATGATATCGTTCATATCGGCGATGTTGATGTCCAGGTTGCCCTTGATGTCGTTGAACACGGCGGGCAGGTCGGCGCGGTCTCGCGTGCTGACCCCGTCGTCCATGAACGTGCCGCCGATCGACTGACCGAGCAGCGCCGCCGGGGTGATCCGCGGCGGGACGAAATCGGTGGGATAGATGATCTCGTTGGCGTCCCAGGCGGTCGGATTAGTGAAACTGTTCGGATCGTTGACGTCCATCCCCACCAGGCGGATGTCTACCAGGCCACCCATGATCAGGTCACGGTCAGCCTGTCCCAAGATCGTATCGTCGCCCAGCCCGCCAATGATCACGTCGTCGCCGGATCCGCCGTAGAGCCAGTCGTCGTCGTCGCCGCCGTCGATCCGGTCGTGGCCGGTGCCGCCGTAGATCGTATCGTCGTTGTTCTCGCCTTCGATGTCGTCGTTGCCGGCTTCGCCATAGATCGTATCGAAACCGTCGCCGGCGACAATCACGTCGTTGCCGCCGCCGGCGTGGATGACGTCGTCGCCGTCGTAGGTGTAGATCTCGTCGTTGCCGGCGCCGGTCGTAATCACGTCGGCACCGTCGTCTGCGTCATCGACGTCCAAGCTCATCGCAATGGAACGTTCGGCAGCAAGCGTGCCGTCGCTGATCTCGCCGTCGCCGACGATCACGTTGTTGCCGCCGGCCACGGTGATGAAGTCGCCCGCAGCGTTGCCGCGGATCACACTGTTGCCGATGCCGGAGACGATCGTATCAACGCCCTGGGCACCGAGAATGAAGTGGTTGCCGTCGCCGGCCGTAATGGTATCGTTGCCCAGATGCCCGAAGATGCGGCTGTTGCCGGCGCCGACGACAATCACGTCGCCCGCGCCGTCGCCTGCGATACTGACAACGGCGCCGCTTAGCAGTCCGTCGCCGTAGACCTTGTGGTTACCGTCGCCGAGCGTGATATGATCGCCGCCGCCGCCGCCGTAGACGTCGCTATTGCCATTGCCGACGGTGATGACGTCGTCGCCTGCGTGACCGTGGATGAGCATGTCGCCGTCACCCAAGGTGATCAGGTCGAGCGCGCCGTCGCCGGCCACGCTGTAGACACCGGAGATTACCTGGCCGTCGCCGTAGACTTCCTGGTTGCCGTCGCCGCCGGTGACGGTATCGCCGCCGCCGCCGCCGTAAACGATATTATTGCCGTCGCCGACGGTGATGATATCCACGCCGCCCTGTCCGTAAACGGTGTCGCTGTCGTTTAGCGCAGTGATGGTGTCGCCGCCCTCGGCACCGGTGTTCTCGCCGTCCTTGTCGTCGCCGAATACCACGTTACTGCCGGCACCGGCATGGATCACGTCGGCTCCACCGCCGCCGTAGATTTTGTCGGGATCGCTTTCTCCATAGATCGTGTCGCTGTCTTCATCGCCGTAGATCTCGTCGGTCCCGGCGCCTCCCCGGATGACGTCCAGGCCCGCATTGCCGCGGATGAAGTCCTTGCCGTCGTCGCCCCAGATCAGGTCGTTTTCCGTGCCGCCGTAGATTTCGTCGTCGTCCTTGCCGCCGTAGATTGTATCGACGCCTGCCCGGCCGTATATGGTGTCGAAGCCGTCCTCGGCGCGGATCGTGTCGTCGCCTCCTCCGCCATCGATTTCGTCGTCACCCTTGCCGCCCCATATTCGGTCGTTGCCGCGGTTGCCATAGAGGAAATCGTTGCCCCCCTGTCCGCGAGCGGTGTCTTTGACCTCAACGAGGTTGAAGTAATCACCGGGCGCTGCGATCGTGACGGTCGCGCCGTCGCCGAAGATCACGTCGTTGCCTGCCGGGTCGATGTCGGGGTCGCCGGACGTGGGATCGAGGTCGCCGCCAATGCGGTCCACGCCGCCGCCGCCGACGATGAAGTCGTTGCCGGGCCCGCCGATGACGAAATCCTTGCCGTCGGTCAGCGAGGCTCGGGCGCTGATGACCAGCTTGTCCTCGGAGATCTTACCGCGGTCGGCGAAGATCAGGTCGTTGCCGTCTTTGGCGTCAATCCGGTCGCCGCCACCTTCACCCCAGATGATGTCGTTGCCGTCGGTACCGAAGATCACATCGTCGCCCTCACCGCCCTTGACGACGGCGCGGCCGGCGCCGAGCGTGATGACGTCGTTGCCGGGGCCGCCTTCCACGTCGTAGACGATATTGCCGTCGGTGACGCCGGACAGGTCGATCACGTCGTCGCCCTCACCGCCCAAGACGATGATGTTGGAAGTAACGTCGTACGTCTGGGCCATGCCCTCGCTGATTCCCAGCGTCGGCGACCAGACCTTAACCTCACCCGCGCCGGTGGAAACGACGTAGAACTCCTCGGCGATGTCCTGGTCGTTGCCTTCCAAACGCTTGCCGGCAAACTTACCCATGTTCAGTTGCAGGCCGCCACCGGGCAACTCGTCGGCCAGCGTCGGGATACGGGTGAACGGGATATCGAAGTCCACCAGCGTGATCTCCGGCGTGATGTTCCACTCCTTATCGACCGAGAACAACAGCAGATCGACCTCCAGATAAGCGAACAGCTTGGCGTAGATCCGCCCGTTCACGTCGAATATCGCCAGGGGAGCCAAGGGTAAGATGCCGTATTTGGCCTCGTTGAGGAAGTTGGTCGCCAGTTCCTGCAGGCGGATCTTGCCGTCCTCGTTGGGGTCGTGCAGGTCGAAGAGGATCTCGAAGAAGACCCCTCCGCCCACGCCCGCCTTGGCCGCCACGAGATTGATCTCGGCCGCCGCCGTCACACCGCCGTAGAACTTGATCTCGGGCACGTCGATCGTACCGGTCGCGTCCATGTCGTCGATGAAGAAGCCGTTAAACAGCGTCAACGGATTGCGGAATCCCGTATCGGCGAAGTCGAACAGGCCCTGCGTGTCGTAGCCGAATGCGAAGTCGATGTTGGCGCCCACCCGGCCCTCGATAGCCGCGCCCAACGGACCCCAGATCGGGAAGAACTGGGAGTAGCGGAACTCGAAGACCAGCGGATCGGGATCCACCCGCACCAGGGTGAGGTCGGTCTTGCCCATCAGCAGGCCGAAGATCTCGCTCGGGTTGTCGATGATCGGGAAGGAGATCATCTCCCCGAAGTCCTTATTGCCCAGGCTGCGGGTGAAACTGGTGGTTTGAGAGGCACCGGGGCCCGAGGTCTCCAACTCGTCCAGCGCGCCGTCGAGACTGAATCCGGACGTATCCGGAATCACGAAATCCTGGCCCAGCGTGCTGGTGACGCTGGACAGGTTGAGCCGCAGGTTGGGATCGGCCGAATCGACGTCGAAGACCGTGAATCCGCCGAACGGGATAATGACGTTATCCACGTCGGTCGGAATGCTGTTGATCAGGCTGATGATGCCGGCAATATCGCGGATCAGGCCGACGTCGAAAACTTCCGGCGGCGTGATCTTCTCGGCAATGTCCAAGATCGTAATGGGCTGGCCGGCCAGATCGGAAATCACGGGAATGGGTGTGGTGACCACGTCGATCAACGGTTGGATCGGCTCGGTAATCTTTTGCACCTCGCCGACGATCGGTGCGACGTACTCCGAGATGAAGCTACCCAGGTCGAGCCCGACGTTGCGGAACTCGACCACCTGCAAACCGTCCTGAATCGAGTCGCCAATATCGCCGAAGCTCACCAGACCGGCACCGCTGTCGGCGTCGCCGCTGTCGGCGTCACCGCGGTCGCCGATGCTCCATTCGAAGTAGAAGTCGGCCACGACCTTAGGGAAGACCGTGTCGGCACCGGGTACCAGGTCGCTGTTGAGTTGCAGTTCCATACCCAGGTCGACGATCGCCTCGGCAGCGATGCCGGCGTCCACGCGGATATTGCCGAAGTCGGCCATTCCGACGCGTGCGTCGTTGTGGTTCTTCTCGTAGAGGTCCACCGCGATCGTGGCCCCCAGGCCGGTGCCGCCGTTGTCGTCGGCGTCCAACTGGAGGAACGCCAGCCGGCCGGTAAGACCCGCTCCCGGCAAGGTAACGTCTGCGTCCAGGCGGAGTTCATCCTCGTCGGACAGGTCGAGATAGAAGCCCTTCCCGCCACCGACGCCGAAGCCCGCGTCCAATTCCCACGTGATGTCCACGTCTATCGCGCCGCGAGTCTCCAGCCCCAGGCCCGGGATACCGATATCGAAATCGATGCCGGCGCCGGCGTCGATCAGACTGCCCCCCAGCTTCAGGTTCCACTGCATAAACACATCGGCCGGCTCGACGCCCACCTCGTCGACGTTCGTCTGAAGCTGGATGTCGGCGATGGTAACGTTGCCGTCGCCCGTGCGATCGGCCAGGATGTGCAGTTCCGTGTGTAGCAGGTCGAACATCTTCTGCGAGAGGTAGTTGGCCGTCGGATCGGCAGACGTTTCGACGATGCTACGCAGCCCGCCGATAAAGTCGTCGCGGAAATCGCCCAAGAAATCAGCGGCGTTGGAGAGCTTGTCGCCGATCAGCGGCATCTTCAGGCCGAATAGTTCGCCGTCCATGAAGTCTTGCAGGAAGCCCAGGAACCCGTCCACGCCGTCGATGATCAACAGCAGGTTGTCCAGCGCGCTGAACTGGCTGAAATCGAAGTTGAGGATCTCGTCGGGGACGTGGATGAAGTCGGTACCGCCGGGGCCCACGGTGCCCGCGATATCAATCCCGTCGGCCAGCGACGCGGTGAGCAGGCCGCCGATCAGCACGTCGCCGCGGTACATCGACTCGGTGGGGAAATAGACCGGCAGGTTGCCGTCCACGGCGATGCTCATCGCCAACTCCACCGAGGAGCCCAAGTCGCTCAGCAGATCGCCCAACAGGATGCGGCGGTCGTCGCCCGTGCCGACCAGCGCGGCGTCGTCCAGGTTGAAGCCGAAATCGCCTTCCAGGTCCAGGCTGCCGCCGACGATGCGGCCGCCCACGAAGACGCCGCCGTCCGGATCGCCCAGACCGATCGAGAATGCGATGTCGTCGGCGCCGGCGTCCAGATGGCCGGAGATGCCCGTGTCGTGGAACATCCAGACGTCCAGCGGATTGTTCAGGTCGACGCCGAACGACAGGTTCAGGTCCAGGTTGCCCTGGGTCCGCAGGTCGGCGCTGCCGGAGAGCTCGAAACCGGCGCTCGGCAGATCGAACCCGATCGGCATCGACTCGGAGAACGCCGGCTGGAGTTGCAGGTCGAAGCGGAGGATCCGGGTGGCGCCGTCGCGTACCAGCTTCAACTCCAGCAGGTTGCTGGCCTGCGGGATATTGAAAGCCTCTTTGAGTTTCTGCTCCAGAAACTGCACCGTGCCGGCCGGGTCGGCTGCTACCTGCACCAGCGCGTCGGCAAACTCGTCGGCGTACGAGAGCATGTCGTTGACGCTCACGTTGATCAACGGGATCGGCTCGTTGAGGAATTCAAGTTCCTCGAAGGTGCCGAGGAATTCCACCAACGACTGCAAGGCGGCCAGGATATCGTCGAAGCCGATGTTGTCGAAATCGGCCAGATCTTCAAAACCGGTCGTGCTGACGACGACCACCGGCGGGTCGCCCGCAAACGGATCGCCGATGTCGTTGACGGTCACGATCACCGACGGCCCTGCACCGGTCTCGATCAGGCCGAAGGAGGGCTCGATGTTGACGCCGAAGGTAAGGCTCCCGCTGCCGTCGATCTGGGGCAGTTCGATCAAGGAACTGATGTCGCTAAGGCTATCGATCAACTCCTTCAGCGTGATCTTGCCGTCGGGGTCGGTCGGGTCGGGGTCCTTCAAGCCGATGGAAATATCGCCTTCGAGGTGACCGTGGCCGTTGAGCTCCACGCTGACGAAGCCGAACCGGGCGGCCACGGTAACGCCCGCGCCCGGCGTGTCGATCTCGAACCCGGCGCCGGCGTGCGCGTCCTCGATGAACAGCCGATCCAGCAAATCGACGCCGCCCAAGGGGGCACCGTCGAAGCGGTAATCGCGGGTCTCATCCGGGTCATCGGGATCCACGACGTCGGCACCCAGGATCCCCAGCCGGTTGGCGGCGAACGAACCCACGGCATTCTCCACCTTGAAGACCACGCTCCCGCTGCCGGTGGTATCCACCAGACGCAAGCGCGTGTTGCCGTCGCTGAACTGCACGTCCACCTTGCCGCCGGTTTGACTTTCGATGGCTGCGATCACGTCGCCCAGCGTGGGATCGGCGGGCAGGCTGTCGAAGGCAACGTTGTAGACCGTCCCGTCGCGCGTGGTGACAATGATATCGGCGCCGCTTCCAATATTATTGGTGCCAAGCCCCAACTCGGTAACCGCCGGGTCGCCGCCCGCGGCGGTGACGTTGAAACTGGTCGTGCCGGGTGCTTTGGCGGTCAGCAGCAGCTTGCGGCCCATGGAGCCGACCTTGATCTTGTCCTTGAGCACCTTGACACCGCCCACTTCCACATTGTCGATAGCCTTTTGCACGTCGTTGACCACGTCGATGATATTGCGGTTGGGTGTGGTCTCGGCGACCGGCAGGTTCACCGCGACCGGCGCGCCGCCGTTGGCCGTATCCATGGTCACGGTGAAATTGGCGTCGCCGGAAAGCCTGCCGACGAATCCGAACACCTCGGCGCCGGCCCGCAATACGAGTTGTCCTTCGACGTCCTGGGCCGTCTGCCCGTTACGGAATCCCATCTGTGTAACCGCAGCGGTTCCGGCCTGCGCCTCGATTTCCAACGAGCCCGCGTTCCCCAGGCGGTGCAACACCAGCCGGTTGTTGTCGGCCAGAGCCGCCACCTGGGCCGCCAGACCGGCCGTCGCGAGTGCCGCATTGACGTCGTCCACCAAATGGGCCACCGACGTGTTGGTGTCGTCCGCGGCCACGGTTACCGGGACCGCCGCACCGGCGTCGACCTTCAGCGAGAATGCTGCGTCGTCGGTCAGGCGGCCGTAAAGCACACTCACGTCGCTGGGTGCGGCAACGACCAGGTCCTTGTTGAACGTGATCGTGCCGTCCTTCAGAGACGACAGCGGCGTGCCGGTGGTCAGTTCGACGCCGCCCTGGTCACCCAGGTAGATCCCCAGGGTGATCCCCAACTCGCCGTCGGCCGAGAGTTGCAGATTGCCCTCGCTGCTGAGATCGCCCAGGGGTGCGAAATCCAGGTTGAAATCCAAGGGCACGTCGATGCTGCCGAACGTGTCGGCCAGCGACAGCTCGATCAGCAGCGACTCGCGCGCCTCGTCGTAGACAACGGGGCTGCCCGGGCCGAGGATTTCCGTTAGCTTCTGGGCGAACTCTTGCACCGTGTGGAAGGTTGGTTGGTTGGCCTGGTCTACCAGCTTGGCCACGTCGTCGCCCGCATCGTCGGTGCCCTTGTCGTCGTACATCAGCGAGACATGGACCATGTCGCCGAGTTCTAACGCGCCCCGGATCACGTCGCCCACCAGGGGCACGTCGATGGAGAAGGCGTCGCTGTTGTTGAAGTCGGAAGCCCAGCCGGTGATCTGCGCCAGCAGGCTCACCAGCGTGCCGGCGTCCATGTTGCCGAAGTTACCCACGTCCAACAGGCCGGTGGGCAACTGGACGCTGATCGTGTCCGGATCGGAGATGTCCGTCCAGTTGATCCCCATGGTCGTGGTGGGCCCCGGAGAGATACCCAGGAACGGCGCGCTGATCGGCAGTGCCAGATTGGCCGAGCCGGTCAGATTGAAGTCGATCAGCGACGAGGGGCTGGAGAGGCCCGAGACCAACTCGCCGATCGTGATCCGTCCGTCGGCCTCGGGGCCGACCCCGGGATCGGTGAGCGTCACGGTCACCTCGCCGTTGATCGCGGCAGCGCCGTCGACGATCGCGATACTGAGAAAACCGAACCGGGCGGACGCGTCCACGTCGGCCGCCGATACCGTAATGGAAGCCGAGAACGACGTATCTTTGAGGAACAGCCACTCGGTCGGGCTCTCGCCGTCGAAAGCGGCCCCGAGATCCAGGCCTACCGTCATTTTGGCCGTCAGGGCTGCGGTGATCGCCGCGTCGGCGTTGAAGTTGAGGTCGGCCAGCCCCTCCGCCAGATCGAATCCCGCCGTGAGCGTATCGCTAAGCTCGAACTCCTCGCTGAACTCCACGTCGAAGAGCACCGACTTCGTGGCCCCGTCGTAGGTGACGAAGTCTCCCAGGTTGGCAAGGTCGATCAGCGTGCCGGCGTTGACGTCGTTCAACGACGAACTCAAGGCTGACACCAGGCCCTGGATGCTCGTGAACGACGAGATGGTCGAGGCCGGATCGCCGTTTTTGGAGAACAGCCGGCTCAACACCTTGTCGTCGAAGGTGTTTACGAGCTGGACAATTTCGCCGAACCCCTTATCGATGAAGGGGATGTCGATCTCGACGTTGGCCGAGATGCCGCCGAGTTGAGCGCTAAGGGATCGAAACTGTCCGAGCAGCTCGCTCGGATCCAGCTTGAGGAAGTTCTTGAAATCGACGCCGCCCTGTCCCCCATCGGAACTCGTCGTCGCCACGGGCGTGGACGACTCCATGTCGGCCCAGGTGAGCGTGAGTTCCGTGTCGTTGATCGGAAACAGCGACCCGAGCCCGGGCAGGACCGGCAACACCTTGAGATTGGCCACGACCTGCAAGTCCTGCGTGCCGGGGCTGTCGACGCGGAAATCGACCCGCCCGGCGACCGATGTATCGGTCATTTCCGTCAGGCGGATCTTTCCGTCGGCCGGTTCGCCGGCCACCTCGCTGAACTTGAAGTTCAGCCCGAGCGCCTGGTCGAACGTGACGGTCGCACCGCTGACTTCGACGCCGAGGAACCCGTATTCGCCCTCGGCTTTCAGCGCGCTGCCGTCGAGTGTGATCTTCGACACCGACAGCTCCGGATCGGAGGCGTTGGGCGTGATGAAGAACCCGTCGGTATCGATGCCGAAGGTCAGATCCAAGGCCGCGTCGAAGCCGATCTCCGCTTGCCCTTCGAGCGTCAGCGTACCGTCGCCGACGCTCAGCGAATCGAGCACGGCACTGCCGTCGAGCTTGATGCCGACGATCCCCGAGAGTTGCTTGGCGACCTCCACGTCGAACGTCGTCACGTCGCCCACCTTGCTGAACGTCACGTTTCCCGGGGTCTCGTCCAGACCGTCTAGCAGCGCGGCCAATTCGCCGGGACTCGCCGCGGTTTCGGCAAGGCTCTGCAGATTAAGCGCATCGAGGCCCGTCGAGAGGATGCGATCGAAGATCGAGTTGCCGTCGTCGATCTGGGCAATGCCTTCGGGTCGCACCTGCGAAACGCTCGCGCCCTTAGGCAGCCCCAGCGGATCGGGCACTTCGAGTACGTGCCCCCCGAGCCCGTTGTTCAGCGAGTCGGAGTTGACGAACGGCAGATCCTCCCCGCTCAGCGAGCGGCCCAACAACTCGCCGAACACTGAGCCGAGCCCTTCTAGCCCGTTGGCTACCGGCGGCACGGCCGTCGCCGGCGCTACGCCGAGATCCGGTACCGTTTCGACGCCGGTGAAGCTGATCTTGGTGACGCGTTGTTCGCCGAAGCCGTCGCGTCCGCGCCACTGGGCACCGGTGGCCGTGCCGCCGACGGGCGTTCCGGTCGCCGTGGTCGCTGCCGGGTTCTCGAAGTCGAGCGTGTCGGTGCCCGCGGTGTCCGTGATGCTGATGCCCCCGGGAACGAAGATGAGCCCTTGCCGGGCGTCGAGCGTGATCGTGTCGTTGCCGGCAAGGCCGTCGATCGTGATCCGGTCGATCCCGGTCAGATCGAACGACTTCACGGGCAACGCCGGTTCGGTGCCGCCGGCGTCGTAGGCGTAGAGGTCGAGCATCCACGGGCGGTCCTGGTCGACGACCAGGCGCAGCGCGTCGTTGGCGCCCGTGCCGGTAATCGCAATCACGCTATTCTCTTTCAGCGACGCCATCGCCGGGCGGACCGTAAACGCTCCCCGCCCGAGCGCCCCGGCCAGCAGCAGGTCGTCGGTCGCGTCGTAGTGCAGGTCGGTAACGAGCGCGTTGGGCAGCCCCTTGCCGAACTCGGACCAGTGGCCGCCGGAAGCCGGCTCGATCGAGCGGAATACGCCGCCCTTGCCGCCGACCAGCAGAATGTCGCGATCGTCGCTTGTGGCGGGGGTGCCCTTGGTATCCACGACCAACTCGACGGTGTACAGTTTGTCGTCACCCGACCCGGTGCTTACCCCAGCCACCTGGCCCAGATCGCCGGTCACCTCCGTCCAGTTGTAGTTGAAATCGTCGTCGCCCGCGGCCTTCTCGCCCATCCAGACGCGATTCGAGAAATCGACGACGTACATCTTCCGCCAGTTGTCCGGATGCAGGACAATGTCGCGGATGTACGTGCCGCCGGGCGAGCCGGTCCGCCATGACGGGATTTCGAGAAAGTGCTGGCCCTCGGCGCGCCGCAGCAGCAGCTTTCCGGTCGCGGTCGCGGTGGCCCCGGTCCCGGTCGTCCCCTGGACGCCGGCGTAGGCGATCCGTGGCTTGTCGACCAGCACGTCGGATCCGTTACGTTCCCGGCCCCCGTAGACCAACGCCGTGACGGGCCCGACCTTGGCGTTGGGATCGGGTTTCCACTTGAAGAATCCGGACCAGACGGGCGAACCGTTTTGCAACGTCAGATCGTCGCCCGGATCGCCGCCGAGCAAGTCGGGGTCTTCCTCGTAGAGGTAGCTCGTCCCGATCATCAGCAGGCTCGGATCGATCTGGTTGAGTGCCCATTGGGGCATGAAGGGGACGGTGTTGTCAAAGGTCCAGATCTCGTCGTCGTCGAAGATGCCGGTCCCGTTGATCTCCAATCCACGAAGGTCGACCGTGTTGGAAAGGTCGGTAAACGCCCCAAACCCCCCCAGCCTTTGATAGCTGCCGTACTTGATGCTGTGACCGTCGACGGTAGCCACTTGGACAATCCCGCCGTCGGCCTGGATGAGGCTGGTCCAGGTGAAGTTATTCGGGGCGTCCTGACGCGAGACGCCGTTGTCCTGGGCGCCGCCGATGATCACGTCGTTGACCGAGTCGTAGCCGACCGAAGTCATTTCGGTCAGCCGCAGGTTGCCGTTGAGCGAGACCCATACTCGCGAGGCGAGGTTCGGGTCCTTCAATCGATAGATGCCGCCGTCGTCGACCTCGATGATATTCCCGGCGGTGTCGAAGACCATGTTGCGCGAGTCGGCATGCGGGCCGGTCCCCTTGAGCGGTCCACCGGCGTCGGGGTCGGCCCCGCTGTCGGTGATGGTCGCCCAACTCGTGGAGGTCCCGGTGAGCTGGCCGCGGAACAGGCGCCCGGTGTAGTCCGTCGCGCCGGCCGTGTTGGGCCATGTGCCGTCCTTCTTCTGCTGGCGGTCGCCGCCGACGAAGACGACGTTCGGGTCGGTCTTGTCCGCCAGCAGCGAGGAGTGTTTCAGCGCCTGCCCACCCGGGCTGATGCCGCCGTCGGCGTCGCCCGGCCGTCCCATGGCGAGCCAAGCGTCGCCACCGTTCTCCGAGCGATAGACGTTCGACACGCGTGCTTCGCCCGGCACGTGGACCACGTCACCGGAGGCGAAGCCCTTGCCGAGCCCCGAAGTGAGCGTAATGGTATTGGCACCGGCGTCGATCGATGCGATCGTCCTCTCTTCGGCGTCCGCGGTACCCGGCTTGAAGGTGACCTTGTCTCCCGCCTCGAACTCGATGGCCGAGTTGAGGTGGATCAGCGTGTCGCCCTGGCTCTCTGCCTGCGAGAGCGTCGCGCGTGCGACACGTACTACGGCGGCGTAGACCGGCCGCTGGCTCGTATCGGTATCCACTGCTTCACTGATCGACAGACGGATACGCAGCGCGTCGGTCAGGTCCAGTCCCGTGTTGACCGGGCTGAACGTCTCGCCGCCGTTGGTGCTGCGGTAGACGCCGTTGCCGGGAACTCCCACGAAGACCCGGCTGGGATCGGCCGGATCGACCGCCATCTCATAAGTGCCCGGATTGCGGGGTAACGTGGAAGCCGCGGGAACATAGGTCAGGTTCAGCGTGAGATCGTTGTTTCCCGAACCACCCGTCGTGACAACCGGGTTCGTCGCTTGACCCGAGAACGCACCCTGACGCACCACCGTCACGGCGGTCGCGGCGCCACCGCCGCCAACCGTGTCGATCCTAACGCGGGCACGCTGAGATCCCGTTCCGATCGAGACGATATCGTCGGCGGTATACCCGGTTCCCGCGGCAGCGATCGTCGCCGTGGCGACCTTGTTTCCGGTCATGTACTCGAAGGTGGCGCCCGTGTCGGTGCTGCGGTAGAGCCCGTTGCTAGCGAGCACCAGCCAGGTGGCACCGTTGATGAACAGCCCGTGGATCGGGTTGTTCTCAAACTCAGGCCTGCGGATCATCGTCCAAGTCATGCTGCCGTCGGTGGCCTCGACGCCTTTGAGCAGACCGGTGGCCAGACCGTAGTTGTACCAGCTACTGGTCTTCCCGGTGGCGGCGTACACCGTTTTCTTGGTGGCATCGGCGTGGTCGAACGCCAGCGCGGAGATCGACAGCGACGGGAATTGGTCCGTCTGCGGTGTCCAGCTTGTGCCGCCGTCGTCGGTACGCCACACGCCGCCGTTGACCGACCCGACGTACATCGTGTTGGGCCGGTTGGGATCGACCAGGACCGTCTGGATGGCGCCGGACACCGGTTTGTTCTCGATGCCGGCCACCTGCGCACCCTGGATCGGTCCCGGCCCCTGCTCCTTCCATTGTGGCTGGGCGGACGCGGCAACCGTGGCGCGGGAAATCGCCTCGATGTTGCTGACGTTGGCCGGCGGGATGCCGTGCAGATCGAACAGCAGATCGGCGTCGGCGCCTCCGTCGACCGTGATCGTTCCGGTAAACGCCGCGCCAAGTGACTCGAAGAGGATCTGGTCGTTGCCGCCGGCGCCGTCGATCGTAATCGTATCGATGTTGGCCAGCGTTGCGGTGTAGGCGGGCTTGCCGGTGGCGTCGCTATTCTCGAAAAACTGAAGAAACAGCCCCGACGAGTCCGGGCGGATCAGCCAGACGTCGGTGCCCGGGCCGCCGGTGAGAGCGACGTTTTGACCGCCGGCCCAGTCGACCGTGAGCCGGTCGACGTAAACTTCAAACGGGAAGAAGTTCGATCCGGGGCTGGGGCCTCGGTTCAGATCGCCGGTGGAGTTGGAATTATCGGCCCAGGTCGCCCAGGCCATGCCGCCGTAGGCCGCGATCCCCGTGTAGTCGCCGAAGTCGTTCTGGTCGGGATCGCCGCGGTCCTCGTCCGAAGCGCCGTCGCTGACGAGGATGTTGGGCAAGAAGGTAAGGCCGCCGTCCACACTCGCCGAAGCGTAATACTGCACCTCCGTATTGGGATTGCCGTTGCCGTCGTCGATGCCACCGGCGCCGAGGTCGTTGCGGGCATCGTACCAGGAGATCCACACCACGCCGTTGGTCTGATCGACGGCGATGTTCTGGAAAAACTGGCTGTTGGTCCCGCCGTCGTCGTTGACCTGCACCGGCGCGCTCCAGGTCGTGCCGTTGTCGTCGGATCGGCGCACGAAGATGTCGAAGTCGTTGCTCTCCGGCGGGTTCTCGTCCGCGTAGACGACGTACAGACGACCGTTGTTCGGCCCGCCGCTACGGTCGTAGGCAACGTAGGGGCTGGCGAAGGTCGACCGTTCCGGCGTGGCCGGGATGAAGTCGAACCCACCCGCATTGCTCGTCGTGATCGTGGTGTCGGTCCCCATCGTAATGCCGCCCACCAGCCCGTCAAGGTCGCGATCGAAACGCAGGTTGGCGGGCCCCTGGCCCCCGGAAGGGCTCATCCACGTCACGACCAACTCGCCGTTGGATCCGACCGCCGGCACCGAGTAGTTGTTCGTGGCGCCGCCGTCGTTCACGCGCACCACCGGCGCAAACGCCGCGACGTTGCCGAGCCCGCCCACCGTGGCACCGGTCACGAATATCCGCTGGCTGCCAGCGGTCGAGCTGTTGGTGTAGGTGACCCAGACGGCCTGATTGCCGGGGTTCGCCTGATCCGGTCCCACCGCCACCCACGGCTTGTCGACGTCCTCGCCATGGGCGATCCGGCGGAAATCGGTATAGCTGGCTCCACCGTCCGTGCTCCGGGCGTACATAATGTCGTTGTCGTCACCGCTCGGCGGACGCCGCATGTAGACGATGTGCGTGTTGCCGAAGTCGTCCACCGCCACGGCGCCGTCGAATCGGTCGGTGCTATCGCGGCCGTCCTGGCTCATCGTGATCGGCATGACCGTCCAGTTGGCGCCCGCGTCGGTGCTGTGCGCCGTGAACTCGGACGATCGCAACGCGGTGCCCGCCGCGCCGAAGCCGCCGTTGGAGAGCACCGTCAGGTTGGCCGGATGCACCGGGTCGACCGCGAGGTGTACCTCGGTCTGATTGAACGGAGCCTTGCTCACGTTGACGTCGGTGCCGGCGACCAATGAGGCCGCGCCAACGAACGTCGGATTGATCGACAACAGGCAGCGGTGTTCGAGAGACTCGAACACCAAACGCCTGCGGGCGTCGTCACGCGCGAGAGTCCTTCGAGGAAACGCAGATCTCGTTGGCGAGCTTGCACGCGCGCGGCGTGCGCGGTTCCTTCGTGATTTCGTCATGAGTCTTTCCCGTTTTCATTTCTGGCGCACCCACACGGGTAGGTAGCGATAGACGTGGAAGAGTCAGCACGGATCGACGCTGGGCGGAGTGGAAAGGTGCGTCTTGCAACCTAATTAACTGCATGATGTAAGGGTTCAATCCACGATATAATGTAAGGGTTTTGCCGATCTTGTCAAACATGCTGGACGGAATCGCAAGGGCTCAAGCTTGGTTGGGTGGTTGAGGTACCGCGCCAAGGCCCTATGGCACCAACCGCCGTCTGCTGCCGGGATCGACTGAACCTGAATTCTTGCGAATCCAGCTACCTACCAGAAGGAATTGCCGGACACCACTCATTCTCCGTGAACGGCCCGGTCAGCCCCCTCCACAAACGGGCTGCAAGAAAGCTGCCTCACCGCCGGATCGCGCGGCTTCACACGGCGAGTAGTCCGGTATCCGAGCCGTTTGAGCGACCAGAGAGACAGGGCCGAAAAGACTGCTTCAGTCGTGCTCCACAAGAGCCATTTGAGGGCGGTCGCCCTGGAGTCCGTCTGGGAATATGCCGTGTAGGACAACGCGGATACAATCAGCAAGGCAACGATTGCAAACGCCAGAATCC
>JABMRB010001007.1 GCA_013202865.1 Candidatus Nealsoniibacteriota bacterium
GGATGTGAGAGGGAGTGGGGAGTGGGGAGTGGGGAGTGGATAGTGGGGAGTGGAGAGTGGAGAGCGAGAAACGCCCCCGGACTGCGCTGCGGGGGGATCCCGCCCATGCAATGGGCGGGTTTCTTGTGTGTCAATCTGCTTAGTGAAGGCAAGATCTGACAATCGAAGACGAATGATTACTGACGACTGACAACTGATTACTGATAACTCCGCCGGGGTCCCTATGATAGCTTCCGATAACTCGATGGCGATCGATTTGCACGATGTGGCTAAGACGTATCGCCGCAAGGTACGGGCGTTGCGGGGGATCGCGATGCGGGTCCGCCGCGGTGAGGTGTTTGGCCTGCTGGGGCCCAACGGGGCGGGTAAGAGCACCCTGGTGAAGATCATTATGACGGTGATCCGCCCGACCCATGCCGCGGGCACCGTGCTGGGCCAGCCGGTCGGCCATCGCCCCACGCTGGCGAAGCTCGGCTACCTTCCCGAGGGGCACCGGTTCCCGCCGTATCTCAAGGGCCGGCAGGCGCTGGAGTATTATGCGGCGCTGGCTAAGGTCGATCGCCGCACGCGAAAACAACGCACGGCCGAGCTGCTCGAACTGGTCGGCATGAGCAAGTGGGCCGAGACCAAGGTCGGCACCTACTCGAAGGGTATGCAGCAACGGATCGGGCTGGCCCAGGCGATGTGCAACGATCCCGATCTGCTGGTGCTCGACGAGCCGACCGACGGGCTCGACCCGGTCGGACGCCGCGAGGTCCGCGACGTGCTCCGCCGGATCGGCGACCAGGGCAAGACGGTCTTTCTCAATAGCCACCTGCTGGGCGAGGTCGAGCAGCTCTGCGACCGCGTGGCGATCCTGGTCGAAGGCAACGTGGTCCAGCAGGGGACGATCGACGATCTGACCGCGCAGGGCCAACGTTACGAAATCGAGCTGACCGGCCTGCCGACCGAGCAGCTTCAATCGGCCGTTGCCGACGCCTTGCCGGGCGAGAGTGGCACGCTGCCCTCGGGCGAGAGCGTCGAGTTGGTCGGCACGACGCTGCGGATCGGCACGACCGATCCGGCGGCCGTCCAGCCGGTGATCGACACCTTGCGGGCGTGCGACCTGGTGATCCGGTCAGTCCGCCCGGTCCGCCAGTCGCTGGAGGATTTTTTCATCGACGCGGTTGCCGAGCTACCGGACGGTTCCTCGCCCGCCGCCACCGCAGCGAAAGGAGCCGCATCATGACGCAGACCTGGGCCATATTCTACGACGCCTACCGCAGCCTCAACGCGAAGAAGATGTTTTGGATTGTGTTGATCCTCTCGGGGCTGATCGTGGCGGCGTTCGCCGCGGTGGGGATCAACAAGGACGGGTTGACGATCCTTGGCAGGCAGTGGGACAATCCCGCTTTCAACACGGGCGAATTCCCGGGAGCCATGTTCTACAAGGTCTTTCTCTTCAGCTTCCTGGGGGTCCATATCTGGCTGGGGATGGTCGCTACGATTCTGGGATTGGTCTCCACGGCCGGGATCTTCCCCGACCTGATCAACAGCGGCGCTATCGATCTGGTGATTGCGAAGCCGATCAGTCGTCTGAGGTTGTTTCTCACACAGTACGTTGCGGGCCTGCTGTTCGTTGCGTTGCAGGTAACGGCTTTCTGTTTGGGAGGGTTCTTCCTGATCGGCTTGCGAGGCGGTGAGTGGGAGCCCGGGATTTTTGTCGCTGTTCCGCTGGTCGTCTGCCTGTTCAGCTACTTTTTTGCGGTGTCTGTTTTCCTTGGATTGATCACGCGCTCGACGATCGCCTCACTGCTGTTGACGTTGCTGGTTTGGATCGCAGTATTCTCGATTGGAAAGACCGAACAGATCCTGTTGTTCTCCCGGACGATGGAAGAAATGGAAATCTCGATGGTGGATCTGCAAAACGAGCAAGCACAGGCGAAGCGGCGTGGCGGGGCCAATCCCGATCGGGAGAAACCGTCCGAGGAGCAACCTTCCCCCCCGGTTACGAAGAAGAAGCCCGAACGCACCAATCTGGCCATCGCCCACGACATCTTCTACTACGCAAAGCTCGCCCTGCCTAAGATGAGTGAAACGGTTAGCCTGCTGGAACAGACCGTGATCAGCATGGCGGAGCTCGAAGACCAGCAGTCCCAGCGCGGGGAGACGGAGAAGCGGGCGAACAAGGGACTCGAGGAGGCCTTCGGCGGCCGGTCGGTCGCCTGGGTGCTGGGTACGTCGTTGGGATTCGAGTTGTTTTTCCTCGCCTGGGCGGCATGGATCTTCTGTCGGCGGGATTTCTGACGGGGCTTACAGCTTCGTCGTCACGCCGTCGCCCTTGCGGACCTCGTGTCGCTCGTGCTCGATGATGCTTTTGCAGATCGATGTTTTGGGCATCGTCTTGAC
>JABMRB010001008.1 GCA_013202865.1 Candidatus Nealsoniibacteriota bacterium
CCACCGAGAGCATCAGGCCCGGGGCCAGCTTGCGAGGAGCGCCCTTGGCTGGGGCGGCTAGGGCGGCGGGGGCGGCCGGGGCGGCCGGGGCTGGGGCGGCCGGCGGTTGGGCCTTTGCCGACGGGCAAATCACGGCAGCTGCCATAACGGCGACAAGCCACATCCACGATCGAACTTTACGGGTCATCGGGAGCTTCTTTCCAGGGTCTCGGGATACGCGTCGGGATACGGGGGCGCGGAGCGACCAGCGGAGCATCTTCTTCGGTTTCTACTGCTAGACTATCTAGTATACTTGCCGCATTCCCTGTCAGTCAAGCGTCACACACCCCCCAAACAGCGTAATTTCGCAGGTTCTCAGCCCGATTCGGCGGCAGGAGGGGAAAAACCGTTGGTCATATTGCCACCGGTAGTTACAATCGAAGGGGTTGCAGCGACTGCGACACGGCGTCCCGCTGCTGGTGACACTGCGTCGCGCCTTGCCTCAAATCACGATTCACGATCGGAAACCACTGCCATGAAAGCCGTCATGCCCGATGTCCCGCCGGATATCCTCCAGCGGCGCAAACGTACCGGGGCCGACCGCTGGGACGAGATGTGGGAGGGAGTTCTACACATTCTGCCGACGCCCAATCGCGTTCAACAGGACATGGAGGCGGAGTTGGAGACGTGGCTGCGGCTGCACTGGGCTCGTCCGCTGGGCAACAAGGTCTATCATCAGATCAATCTGGCTTCGCCCGGCGGCTGGCCTGACAACTACCGAATCCCCGATCTGGTGCTCTTAACGCCCGATCGCTTCGAGATCGACCGCAACGAGTATTTCGAGGGTCCGCCGACAGTCGTCGTGGAGATTCGCAGCCCAGGCGACGAGTCGCACGAGAAGATGCCCTTCTATGCGAAACTGGGCGTTCCGGAGGTCTGGATCATCGATCGCGACACGAAAGCGCCGCAGGTCTTCGTGCTTCACGATGGCGACTACCGCGAGCAATCTCCCCATGACGACGGCTGGCTCGAAAGTCCCGCGACCGGTATTGAAGTGTGTGTCCGACCCGGCCAAAAGCTCGGCATTCGGCTGGCGGGCGACGCGAGTACCGAGCAGCTTCTTCCCGAGGATTGACGAGACGGTTCGTAGTGGCCCGATTCATCGGGCTCGGGTGGTCAGAACCGCATGAATGCGGTCACTACAAACGATCTGTCGGCGGCGCGGGTCACTCGACCGCTTCTTCCACCAGAAAGATCTTGTCCTGCTTGACGGCCAAGTAGTGGAACTGTTTCTCGGCGTCGAAGCGGAACCGGGCGGCCGGCACCGTCCAGATGGCTTCGTAGCGATGGGGCGACGCGATGCCGTTGACCACGGTGAAGGCCTCCTTGCCCTTGGTTGCGGCGAAGACGTAGTGCCGCCCGTCGGGCGTACACGTCAGGTAGGCGACCATGTCGTACGGCTCGCTTCGCCGGCCGCCGACCACCGCAAACGAGTCGTCGCCGGCCCGGGCGACGTAGCCCAATCGGCGGCTATCGGGGCTGAACTCCAAGGTGCCGCCGCCGACCCGGTCGTAGATCTTCTGCCGGCGGTCGCCGACAACGACCATCTCCGCGGTGCCCAGCCTGACGACGTAAGCGAGGAACCGGCTATCGGGGCTGAATTTCATCTCGGCGATACCGTCGTAGGGCGGGAGTTCCTTGGCGTCGACGACGGCCACCCACTTCTGGGCCGTTCGGGCGGCGTAGGCCAGATGCCGGCCGTCGGGGCTATAGGTCAGCGTCTCCTCGCCGACCGCATCGTAGGGCTCTTGCGGTTGGCCATCGCGGATCACGCACCACTTACCGTCGGTGCTTGCCGCGTAGGCGAAATGCCGGCCGTCGCTGCTGAAGGCGAAATCGGCCAGATTATCGAACGGCTCCTGCCGCTTGCCGTCGACGACCATACACCACTTCTTGCCGAGCAATCCCGCAAACGCAACCCGGCCGCCGTCGCCGCCGAAATGGATCCCCGTGCTCGATCCGAGGAAATCGAACGGTTCGGAGGCCTGGCCGTCGACGACCAGATGCCATTTGCCCTTGTGGCGGACACCATAAGCGATCCGCCGGCCGCCACCGCTGAAGACGATTCGGCCCTCGAAGATCTGCTCGTACGACGTGCCGGGCGGTTGGTTCACCTCGACGACCGCCCGGCTGCCGTCGTCCAACAGGGCGACATGGGCCAGCCGGCGGCTGTCGGGACCGAACACGGGCAGGCCGACGCGATTGTAGGCCGGCTTCGGACGCCCGTTGACCACGACGAACCAGCGGCCTTCGGCCGCGGCCGCGTAGGCGTACCACCGGCTATTGGGGCTGAACGTCAGGCCGCCGACCCGCTCGTAGGGCCCTTCCCGGTTGCCGTCGATCACCGCGGTCTGTCCGTTGCCGGTCGGTTCGAGGTAGGCGATTCTCCGCCCGTCGGGGCTGATGACCGCCGAGTCGCGGACCTCCGGCGGAAACGGAGCCAGCAGCGTCTCGGTCTGCTCCCGGGCGGCATGAACGGTCGTCGCAAGCAGAGCCAGCAGCAGGGCAGCAGCGATCGGGTGTCTGATAAACATCATTGCATTGTACCACAGGCGCCGGCGAGAACCATCGACCGAATCACTTGCATGGTTGGCCACCCGCGAGACGGATTCCATCGTGGCGTCGGCCACAGTTTGCATTCATGTCCATACAGCATTAAGATACGAAGAGTCCGTCGTTCGTAGTACCGCCTTCAGGCGGAAAACGCCTTGCACGCCGAGATGCCCCATCTTCCGGCTAAAGCCGGTACTACGAACAGAAACTCACACAGGAGAAACACCCCATGTGGCGAAACGTAGCGTTGACGTTGATTCTCATTGCAGCGACGATCACTTCCGTCGGCACGGCCGTGGCGGCAGATCGGCCGCCGAACTTCGTGGTCATCCTGGTCGACGACCTCGGCTGGACCGACCTGACCTGCCAGGGCAGCAAATACTTCGAGACACCGCACATCGACCGGCTGGCCGCCGGCGGGATGCGGTTTACCGACGGATACGCCGCCTGTGCGGTCTGTTCGCCGACGCGGGCGGCCGTGCAGACGGGGCGGTATCCCGCGCGGATCGGTGTGACCGACTGGATTCGGTCGCGATTCCAGGGCGGCGAGATCGGCCCGGACGGTAAGAACCCGGCCGGCTTCATCGGCGGCGCGAGCCGGCCCGTGCTCTGCCCCCGCAATCCGCTGTTCATGGAGTTGGACGAACTGACGCTGGCCGAGGCGCTGAACCCGGCCGGCTACGTCTCGTGCTACATCGGCAAGTGGCACCTTGGCCAGCAGGCCCAGTTCCCCGAGCGACAGGGCTACGACGTCAACCACGGCGGCTGCGACCTGGGCCAACCGCCCAACTACTTCGATCCCTACGAGTCGAAGCGGAAGTATTACGAGATCCCCAACCTGCCGCCACGCAAGCCGGGCGAGTACCTGACCGACCGCGAGGCCGACGAGGCGGCCGCGTTCATCCTGGCCAACAAGGACAAGCCGTTCTTGCTCTCGATGTCTCATTACGCGGTCCATACGCCGATTCAGGCGAAGAAGGACGTCACCGCCAAGTACGAAGCCAAGCCCAAGACCAACCAGAAGAACCCGGTCTACGCGGCGATGGTCGAGAGCGTGGACGACGCAGCCGGCCGGATCATGGCGGCCTTGGACACCGCGGGCGTGGCCGATCGGACCGTGGTGATCTTCACCTCCGACAACGGCGGACTGCTCGGCCCGACCCACAACGCACCGCTGCGCAGC
>JABMRB010001009.1 GCA_013202865.1 Candidatus Nealsoniibacteriota bacterium
GATCACGTCCGCCTGGCCGATGATCACCTTTTGCAGTTCCTCCTGCATGAGTTGTCGATGCTGGCTGAACTCCTGCAGCACGTCGCCGAGACTACGAGATTTGGTGGCCAACGGAAAACCCTTCTGATGGATGGATAACGAATCAACGATCCGGGACGTTCGCCCGGCGGACCCCGAAAAGCCCGTCGATTGCATCGACGGGATCCCCCCCCGAACGTAGTCGGGAGGCGTTTCGCATGGACGGGACCCCCCGAACGCCGTCGGGGGGCGTTTCGCGATGGTCCGCACGTGACACGATCCCCGAACGTACCATTCTATATACGAACGCCCCGGGCACCCAGCCCACCTGGATTGCCCTTGCCGACCTAACTTCTGAATTCTAATATACTTATGATGAGCATGCCGTCGTTTTGAAAGCGGGCCGTCGCCATGAAGGGGGGAAATCCACCATGAAACGCCTAGTGCTCGTCTGCCTGATGGCCGCTGTGCTGTCTGGACCGTCTGTACCGATGGTGAGGGCTGAGATCACGGCCGAACAGGTTCGCGACGCCATCGCTCGGGGCGCCGGATTCCTGAAACAGCAGCAACGCCGCGCCGACGGCTCGTGGCCGGAATTCGTCGGCCATCCCGGCGGTGTGACCTCGCTATGCACGCTGGCCCTGCTCAACTCCGGGGTCCCGACCAACGACCCACACGTCGAGCGTGCCCTGGAATATCTGCGGGGAAAGACCTTCAAGAGCACCTATACCGTCGCCTTGCAGACCATGGTGCTGTGCAAGTCGGGCCACGATCTCGACGAGGTCAAGATCCGCCAGAACGTCAAATACTTTGAAAGCCGCCAAATCCGCACCGGGCCGAACAAGGGGGCCTGGGCCTACGACGGGCGCGGCGGCAACGGCGATAACTCCAACACCCAGTTTGCCCTGCTGGCCCTGCACGAGGCCGAACGGGCCGGCGTTACCGTCAGCGAGCCGACCTGGACACTCGCCCGAGAATACTGGCAGGGGTGCCAGAACATCGACGGGTCCTTCGGCTATCGCCCGGGCCACTCCGGCACCGGCAGCATGACCTGTGCAGGCATCGCGTCGCTGATCATCACGGCCGACCAGATCGGCCAGAGCAACGCCAAAGCCGAACGCGAGCGCGTGCGGTGTTGTCTTGGCGGTGAGGGGGACGGGGATCAAGTCGAGAGAGCGATGGACTGGCTGGGGCGTAATTTCTCCGTCAAGAGCAACCCGGGTGTCCCCGGACGCGTCTGGCAACTCTACTTCTTCTACGGCGTCGAACGCGCCGGCCGACTCTCCGCCCGGCGGTTTATCGGCAAACACGACTGGTATCGCAAAGGTTCTGAGTACCTGGTGGACACGCAGGATCGGCTTTCCGGGTTCTGGGAAGGCGTCGGGCGCGACGAAGCCAACCACTTGATCGCTACCAGCTATGCCCTGCTGTTCCTCTCCAAGGGTCGGCGGCCGATCCTCATCTCCAAGCTGAAACACTCGCCCGGCGACGACTTCAACGCCCATCGCCACGACGTCGGCAACCTGACGCGATACGTCGAATCGCGGTGGAAATTCGACATGACCTGGCAGATCGTCGATCTCGACGCCGCCAGCGTGGAGGACCTCCTGCAATCGCCCGTGCTCTACTATTGCGGCGGTAAGAACGCCCTGCCGGCCACCGACGAGGCCCGGGAGCGATTGGCCGGGAAGCTCCGCGACTATCTCGACCGCGGCGGGTTCCTCTTTGCCGAGGCCTATCAGAACGACACGGGTTTCGACGCCGGATTCCGCAAGTTGATGAAGCGCGTCTTCACCGAACCGGAGTACCAGTTGCAGCGGCTCGACGCGGGGCATCCGATCTGGCGGATCGATGAGCAGGTTGTGCAGCCCAGATGGCTCGAAGGGATCGAGTTCGGCTGCCGCACGAGCGTCGTCTACGCCAAGCCCGACCCGCCCTCTGCGCCCCGTCCTTCGATGTCGTGTCTTTGGGAACTCTCCCGCGGCGGCCGCGCGCAGGAGTTCGCCCCCGAAGTGCAAGCCCAGGTCCAATCGGCGCTGGCTTTGGGGATCAACGTGCTGGCCTACGCCACCAACCGTGAACTAACCGGCAAGGAAGAATACCTCGAGACCAGCAGCGACGGCCCCACGGATTCGGTCCCGCGGGGCCGGATCGTGATCGCCAAACTGCAACACCCGGGCGGATGCAACGCGGCGCCCCGGGCGCTGGCTACCTTGATGAAGACGGCCGGCCAGAAGCTGAAGATCCGCACCGGCACGCGGGACCAACTGCTCAAGATCTCCGACAAGGCCCTGTTCGACTACCATATTGTCTTCATGCACGGCCGGCATCGCTTCCGGCTGACCACGACCGAGCGGCAGCAGTTGAAGACCTACATCGAACGGGGCGGGATGCTGTTCGCCGATTCGATCTGTGCGAGCAAGGCCTTCACCGAATCGTTCCGCAGCGAAATGGCCACGATGTTTCCCGACCGCAAGCTGGTGCGGATCCCGGCCGACGATCCAATGCTCGCAACCAAGTACGGCGGCAGCAGCCTCAAGAGCGTCACACGCCGGGAACCGCGACAGCAAGGCGACGACGGCCCGATGAAGACCCTCGATCACAAGGGCCCGCCCGACCTGGAAGGCATCGAGGTGGACGGCCGCTGGGGCGTGATCTTCTCGCGTTACGACGTAAGTTGTGCCCTGGAGAAGCACAACTCACTGGAGTGCCACGGCTACACCCGCGAAGACGCCGCCAAGATCGGCCTCAACGTGCTGCTCTACTCGCTGCAATAGGTTTGTAGTGACCGCATTCATGCGGTCGTTCAGCGAGCCGCGGGGTTCACCCCCGCGCCGATCCTCGTGCAACACAACGCCAACGTCCGCGCGACAGCACGCCAATCGCCGGGGGGCAACGCCCCGCGGGAGCAAACAGTGATCGCTCC
>JABMRB010001010.1 GCA_013202865.1 Candidatus Nealsoniibacteriota bacterium
GTTCTTCAACTTGCCGCGGCGGCCGGCGCAGTTGAACGCCAACGCGGCGACCGGCTTACCGCCCAGGCCGGCTAAGACCTCGGCGGCGGCCTCCTTGGCGGTGCTGATGACCCGATCGTTGTCCTTCGCCTGCCGACCGGCGATCGTCAGGTGGAAGTTGCCCGAGATCATCAACGCCAAGGCACTGTCCTGATACATCTCGCCGTTGAAGTAGACGAACGTTTGCCCGGCGTTCTTGTTGGCCGAACCGCCCGTGATCGGAAACTTCGCCCCGGTGACCTTCTGGGCCCCTTCGACGAGATACTGGTTCTTCGGCGAATGGGCGTCGGCGATGAGGATCAGCAGGCGGTCGCGGTCGGTCTTGCGCAGCTTGTCGGCGAGCTTGGCACCGGCAGCGGTCAGCCGCTTCTCGATCTCGGCCTGGTGATCCTCGAAGACCAACTTCGAGGTGCCCATCTTGGTGACCAGCGCGGCAGCCACCGAGACCCCGTCGCCACCGATCCCCAGCAGGCAAACCGAGTCGAAGTCGGTGCAGCCGGTCTGGCTGAACGACCCGTACGTGGACCCGCCGAGCACAATCTCCTTGGGCAAGACCGAGCAGACGCCCCGCAGCAGCTTCTCCTTGAACTCGCGGTCTTCAAAGCACTCAGAGACGATCACGGCCTTGAGCTTCGCGTTGCCCATCGCCTTGACGAGTTGCTCGGCAGCCGCCTTGCCGGCGGCGGCGGGGTCCTCGTCTTCGTCCTCGACCATCACGACCTTCATTACCACGTCACCGCCGGTCCCCTGCACCGCGGCCGTGTTCCAGGCGCCGTCGGCCGCACGACCGTTGCCGGTGGCGACCGCAGAACCTAAGGCGATCAGCGAAAGCACCATCGGCCATTTCATCAACGAACGGGTTGTCAAACGTGTCATCGCATTGCTCCAGGGTATGAGGTGTAAATCGTAGGGTGGGTCGAGGTACGAGACCCACGCGGGTGGGACGTCCGTTTCACGCGTGGGTCTCGTACCTCGACCCACCCTACCTACACGTTAGTATTTCGACGTACAGAGCCCCCAGCGAAGTTTGTTGTCGTACGGTGGCGTCTTGCCCCACTTGGCACCCATCCAACGACTCCATGCCGACGCGCTGCGCTGCGTGGGCCACAGCCCGGCGGCCTGGCCCAGATCGCGTACGCCGGTGCCGTCCGGATCGTGGACCAATACCGACATGAAGAACTCACGTCCCTCGCTGGGCCGGATTGCGTCGCGCATCAGGCTGAACGGGATACCGCATTCGTAATACGTCACGCCTTCCTTGCGGCTGACGGCAACCTGGGCCTTCTCGTAGACCAGCGATCGTAGCGTGCGGACGTTGGCCGTCTCGGCTAACGTCGTCGCGGGCGTGGCCAACTGAAAACAACGCCCGCCGACGTCGCCGGCGGAGACCAATAGGAACTCGAACCGGCCCGCCCGCTGCGCGACAGTGTCCGTGGTGTCGGCGACCGGGTCTAGCGGCGAGACAGCCACTTGCACGGCGTCGAACAACGCCGACTCGGTCTGCGACTGAAGGTAGTGGACCAGCTTATCTTCCTCGACCGCCACGAGGATCGAGAACTGGCGACGGTTCCAGTAGGTGCTGATCGTCGTCTTCTTGTCCGCGGTGGTGAAGCTGATCGGGATCGCGTCCTTCCATTCGCTCGGGTTGCCGTCGATGGTCGGTTTGAAGTACGGGGCGCTGGCACAAGCGATGTCCTGCCGCCGTGTGACCGTCGTGCCGGCAGCGGTCGCCGATACCTCGACCGGATAGGAGTTCGCCTCCACGTTGCGGCCTTTCTCGATCGTAAACGGCACGCGGCCGGTCTCGCCCGGGGCCAATTCGACTTGCCGCGCCGGCGGCGCGATTCGCCATCCTTCGGGCCCCTTCATGGTCACCGATCCTCGGTAGGGCCCGTTGCTGAGATTCTTGACGACCACGAAGGCCAGCGGTTGTGTGGACGGCGGCACGGTGAAGTTCTCCGCCCGTAGTGCCACCGGCGACAGTGCCACCGGTGGGAGCGCAGAGCAAGTCGAGCCCAGCAGCAAGACGCCGGCCAGCGTGGCAAGGACGGTCTTCATGGGGAGACCTCTGGGGGTTGAGGGTATTCAGCGTCGATCAGGCCCTCTATTGTGCCCGACGGGCATGGCGACGTCAAGAATCCGGGGCCTCCTTGACCGCAGCGGGGCGATACGCTCTACTGCCCGACTGGCAAAAACGCTGAAATCCACGGAGTATCAAGCATGCCGGAGGCCAATTCACCCCAAGTAGGGATCGTGATGGGAAGCGACAGCGACTGGCCTAAGATCCGCTCGGTCGCCACCGCGTTGGAGGAATTCGACGTTGCCACCGAGATCCAGGTGATGAGTGCCCATCGCACACCGGAGATCGTTCGCCAATACGCCACGATGGCGGCGGCCCGGGGCGTGAAGGTGATCATCGCCGCGGCAGGCGGGGCGGCCCATCTGGCGGGCGTCTGTGCCTCGCACACCACCTTGCCGGTGATCGGCATTCCGGTAGCGACCGAAGTGGCCGGCGGACTGGATTCGCTGCTCTCGACGGTCCAGATGCCCGGCGATGTGCCGGTAGCCACCGTAGGGCTCGGCAGCGGCGGCGCCCGCAACGCCGGCCTGCTGGCCGTGCAGATCCTTGCCCTGGCCGACCAAGGGCTCCAGGAGAAGCTCGCCGTTTACAAGAACCGGCTGGCCGACAAGGTCAACGCGAAGAACGAGGCCTTGCAGAAGGCAATTGCCGGGGAAGGGTAGCTACCGTCGCCAGACGGTGGAAGACGCTGCCTCTTGCGAAAGATTGTCCCCTATCAATCACGCTCTGGCGAGCGTAGCTACAACGGATAGCACCATGAACAAC
>JABMRB010000105.1 GCA_013202865.1 Candidatus Nealsoniibacteriota bacterium
GTGCTGGAGGTGATGGGCCGGCACGCCGGGTGGATCGCGTTGCATGCAGGCATCGCCGGTGGCGGCGACGTGATCCTCATCCCCGAAATCCCCTGGACCTTCGAGAACGTCTGCCAGAAGATCCTCGAACGCGAAAGCAGAGGAAAGCACTTTACGTTGGTTGTCGTCGCCGAGGGCGCCGAATCGCCCGACGGTCACCTGCTTACGCAGGAAGACGACAAGGACGACCGGCAAACGAGGTTGGGGGGCATCGGCAATCTGGTGGGCACGGAAATCGAGAAACGGTTGCTGCGAGAAACACGGGTCGTGGTGCTGGGACACTTGCAGCGAGGTGGTCCGCCGACGACGTTCGACCGGGTGCTGGCTACCCAATTCGGTGCCCATGCCGTCCGGCTCGTCGTTCAACGCCACTTCGGCAAGATGGTTTGTTACCACCCGCCGTCGATCCACGAGGTGCCGATCATCGACGCCGTGAACGAGTTGTCGAGCGTCGATCCGGAGAGTGCCGCAGTACAGGCTGCGCGGGCGTTGGGGGTCAGCTTCGGAGACTCGGCCCCGGACGAGGATCCATTCCGCCTGGTCACTGCTTCGGCAACCGAAACTCAGGCTGCCGACACGGCGGAGAAAGAGGACGAGATGCGAGTCCCTGAGACCGTGTAGCGTGCCGTGCGGCCGCGACCGACGCAAGGCCGTGGAAGAGACGACGCCGGATCAGGATACACTTATCGAGGTACACTCATGTTGACAGTGAATGACATTCTTCTGATCAAGGGCCCCGACGTGATGGTGGCCACTTCGACAACCACGGTGCTGGAGGCTGCCGAGCAGATGGCCGAATCGGGGGTCGGCTCGGTGGTGATCGAGGATAGTTCCGGCGCGGACGGCATCTTCACGGAGCGCGATCTGTTGCAACGCGTCGTGGTTGCCGGGCGAGACCCGGTTGCCACGCCGCTCTCGGAGGTCATGACCTCGCCCGTGGCGACTTGCAGCACGTCCACCACCGTTCGCGACGCGCAGGCCATCATGTTCGAGCAACACATTCGCCACCTTGTCGTCGAAGAGGACGGTGGTCTGGTCGGTTTGATCGGCGTAAGGGACGTGCTTGCCGCTCTGTTGCGTGAAGACGAAGACAAAATCAAGGAGTTGGAGAACTACAAAGAGCACTCCCCCGTCGTCTAGGCCGAGGGACTGCCGCGGAGGGATGGAATGAGTCTGACAAAGAAGGTGCGACCGTTCGCCGTCAGACGCGAAGACTAATCAAACAACGAAAACGGGCAGGACCCCATGTCGATCACCTGCAACAAACCTAAGACGATTCGAGTCCCCATGGGTGGACTGAAATTCGCAGAGCCCCCGGACGTCCTGGAGACTCTGCTCGGCTCCTGCGTCGGCATCGCTATATGGGACGAACGATCCGGCTGCGGAGGGCTGGCCCATGCCGTGCTTCCCGATAGCCAAGGCAAGGTGGCTTCGCCGGGGAAATTCGTAGACACTGCCGTCTTGCACTTGAAGCAACAACTGGTCGAACAAGGGGCCAGCGAGTACTCGCTGAGGGCCAAGGTGGCTGGCGGGTCGATTATGTTCGGCAAGGGCACGGAAACGATCGGCACAAGAAACTGCGAAGCCGCACTACATCACCTCAAACAACAGAATATCCGAGTTGTGGCCGAACACCTCGGCGGCGACAAGGGACGAGTGATTCGATTCTCACTGAAGGATCAGTCCGTTGAGGTCGAGATGGGCCGAAAGATCATCGGCGTGATTTGAGTCGATTCCCATCCGTCGCGGAAACGGCCCGCCCTCTCAATCCGCCACTGCGCCTGAGTTGCATCGCGGGTGGCATCCTGATAGAATCTGCGATACTTTCCGGTTTCGTCTTCAAGATCGAGAATTCTATCGTCTATTCTTCTAGGCACTAACATTCGGAGAAACGACCCATGTGTATGCATTGCACTCGGCGGCAGTTTATCGGGGCAAGTGCGGTAGGCGGAATGACGCTTGCGTCCGGTCACCTCGCGGTCGCGAGCGACGCACCGGACCCGTCGCCCGCGCCCGATTCCAAGGTCCCGATCTGTGTGATCGTTGCCGGCAAGCCGGTGGGCAACAGTTGGGGGCTTTCCGAAGCGGAACTCGCGCCCGTGATGAAACGCCTGGTCCAGGCCGAGAAGAACCTGGGCAACGTGGAATTCGTCATCGGCCAGGCGAGCACTGCCGATCAGGCGGCCAAGTTGCTGGAAAGAGCAGGTCCGGACGCCCCTGTGTTGGCAGTCCCCGCCGACATCTTCGGGCTGAAGGCCGTGACCCCCGCGATTTTCCGGGAGCGCCGACCGACCGCCGTCTTTCATTTGCCGACAATCGGTGGGCACGACTGGTGCCTGGTGAACCCGTGGCGAGAGGAGGGCCACCGAATTACCCTGTTCGACAGCAGCGACTACGACGAATTGGAACGGGCCGCGTCACTGCTGAGGGTAATCCCGTTGTTGCGCCGCAGCCGGGTTCTCGCCTCTGCACCGTTCAAAGGCACCCCCGAGTCCCACACACCCGAGAAAGTGAAAGAGCAACTCGGGGTGGAAATGGTAGCCATCGCCGACGGACGCTACGACGAAGTGATGGCCGACGTGGACGACCGCGTCGCCAAAGCGGAGGCCCGGCGGTGGCTTGACGAGGCGGAGGGTACGGTTGAGCCGAACGAGGAGGACGTCTTCAAGGCCGCACAGGCCAGCCTGACCTTGGACCGCCTCATCGCCGAGAACCGCATTGACGGCCTGTGTGTTGGTACGTGCATGCGCTGGCTGTCGCGAGGCTTTCCCTGCCTGGGATTCTCGCGCCTGAACGACCGAGGGATTCCCGCTGCTTGCGACGGAGACATGGACTGCCTGCTGACCATGCTGATCTTCCAACACGCGCTCGGGCGGGCCGGTTTCCTGGGTAATGCGGGCGGCGTTGACACGGCCAAGAACGCCTTCCATCTCTCCCACTGCTCGGCCCCGCTGAGAATGGAAGGCCCTGCCAGCCCCAAGGCGCCCTATCTACTCCGCCGACACGCCGAGGTCCGTGGCGGTGCGGTTACCGAGGTCCATTATCGCATCGGGCAGAA
>JABMRB010001011.1 GCA_013202865.1 Candidatus Nealsoniibacteriota bacterium
GCCCGCCTTTCACGGAAATGAGCTTCCATTTGCCTTTCCGCATGGCGCGGGAGCCACCCAAATTGAAATAGATCGGGGCCTCACGGCTGAATGTTTTGCCCTCGAACAAGGACCGCAGACTCTTTCCCGCCATGGGGATGATCTGGTTACCCTTGTACGTTTCCGGATACTTCCCGCCTGACAGATCCACACAGGTGGCCATCAGATCGATTGTGTGTGTTGGCTCCGTGACAAGTGTCCCGTGAAGTCCAGGCGGAATCCCGTTGGGCCAGTGTGCGATCAACGGCGTGGCAACACCGCCTTCATGAAGCCAGGACTTGTATTTTCTAAACGGCGTGTCACACGCATTGGCCCAGCATTCGCCATATTTGGCATGTGACTCAGCGGTGCCACAGGTTCCTTTCCCGGTATTGCTGCCAAGGACGCCACCGCCAGCGTCACCACCATTATCCGCGAGAAAGAGAATCACCGTGTTCTCGTAAACTCCGAGTTCCTTCAGACTCTTGACGATCTTGCCGATATTCTGATCAACACAGTCAACCATGGCGGCATAAGTCGCCATCCGCAGATCCTGCTCATCCTTTTCCGCTTCCGATAAAGTGTCCCATGCAGGGATATTTCCTCCACGAGGTGACAGCTTGCTGCTCTCGCCAATGATGCCTTGTTGGATCAATCGCTCGTAACGTTGTTGCCGAACCTTATCCCACCCAACCTTGTATCTGCCACGGTACTTGGCGATGTCCTCCGGCTTTGCCTTGAGTGGCCAGTGCGGAGCATTGTAGGCAAGGTACCACAAGAACGGCTGCTTCACTGCGACCGCTTCCCGTACAAATTCAATTCCCTCTTCCGTCCACGCGTCGGTGGCATACCAGCCTTGGGGTGGGTCCCTTTCTACGTCGTAGATGACCTCGTAGTCTCTGGCAATCGAGCGCCGCATCGACGGTGTCCTGCCCGAGTTTGCATAGAAAGCGGAGGGGGCGAAATAGACCCCGCCTCCTTCCGGACAGCCATAGCAGTGATCAAATCCACGGCCAACGGGCCACATGGACTTCTCACGGTGACCAACCATCCATTTGCCCGTATGATAGGTTCGGTATCCTGCCGGGCCAATCGCCTCAGCCAATGTTACGCTATGCTTGGACAGTCCTTTGTCTCGATTGTTCGAGTTATTGCCCGTCTGCCGCGGATGGAGACCGGTCAGAAGGCTGACCCGAGTTGGCACACAGACCCCTTCGTTATAGAACTGTGTAAATCGAAGGCCCTGCTCTGCAAGCAGGTCAAGGTTGGGAGTCTCTATCTCGCTGCCATAACAGCCAATGTCAGAAAACCCCATATCATCCGTCATGATAATGATGATGTTCGGCTTGGACAACGACGGCCCAGCCTGGGCACGAGCGTATGCTGGAGATATCGTTGCCAGCACAGCCGTCGCCATAGCCCAGATGAAGCTACAGTGGTCGATGCGATTTCCCATGGGTGAACCTCTCGATGTCAAAAGTGCTATTGACGATCAAAGCCGATCGCGATTGCGCTCGCGAAAAGCACTAACTCTGCCTCGCGTATTTGCATCCAGTTCCTGTTTAATCAGATGTTCATAGGCCCTTCAAGCTGCTTTCACCTTACTCCTCTGCCTTCTCTACCGTTCCGCTCTTGATGAACGCCATATTCGGTACGCCGTAATTAGGAGCGAGGGCGCCGCTATGCGAGGGAACGACCACTTCACCCTTCTTAAACAATCTCTTGTACACGGTGTCAGTCGCCGTACGCAACCACTTCAGTTTCATATCAGTCTTGCTCCAGCCTTTCGGCGGCGTGTATCCACCTCGGTCATGCACGGCAATATACACATCCGAATCTTCACTGATCCGGAATTTGAAACCTGGAGCAGGTTCTCTCATGTTACCGCGCGATATCGTCACGGTGCTCAGCCCTTTCAGCTCATCCGGCAAGTCAATCATGTCATATTTCGCGTCATCATCACTCAATCTTCTGGATTGTCCGCCGATACCGATCTTTACATCAGTCCGCGGTTCGGGCTCGTGAACCTCGCCGATGATTTCCTTGAGTTCATCAATATGGTTCTGATAAACACCACGCGGAGTGGTCCGGTGCTGGATACAGAGACTTGCGGCATAGCCGGTAGCAATCCCCATCTGGCCACAGGTCTTCATCACGCGCGGTCCACACAAACCGATGTGGGAGCAACTGAAGCAGCGTCCGGCCATCATTAGGTTACTGATGTCTTTGGAGTACAGGCTGCGGAACGGGACGTAATAGGTGCCTCCCGGAGCGTGGTACAACGCCGTCGAAAGGAATGTTGAAGGAGAGCCGGTCAATACGCGCTGATAGTGAGAGTCTACGTTGCGGACCTCTTCCACGACGGCATCGTCGAACTGTCGCCGCTCGATCATGTCGCTCATCGTGTAAATGTAGTCACCCATCAGCCGTCGGGATTCTCGTTTTCCCACAACGTAGGACACCCACTTGAGCGCCACGGCGGCGTACTTCGGCTCTTTCTTCGCATTGGCGAACGAGCCGTAAATCGCTCGCAACAGGTGGTCGCGAATCTGTTCCGCATCGTCGATCTGGTTAAGATCGTTGTCGGAATACTCCCAATACCATCCGCCGTTGATTGCGCGGTGCTTCTTTGCCACGGGCATGGCCCAGGGCACGTCGGGAAAACTCGATTGTTCGGCGGTCTTCTCCGAATTCCAGAGCACGCTGCCGCCCATGACGCGATTGTCGGCAGTCTCCGGACTCCACAGGTCGCCGTATTTCTCCCAGGCTTCTCCGAACTCTGAGTTGGCCTCCCGCCCGTAGCGACAGTCGGCCCCGCCCCAGTAGCCGAGCCAGCCGTCGCCCGTGGCGTCGATGAAGACGGGCGCTCGGAATCGGCGGATGATCCCGGTGGTCACCTCCCGCGCTTCCACGCTGGCGATTTGGTCACCGACCTTTTCCAGACCGATTGCCATATGATGGGCAAAAAGATCGACCTCCGAGGCGGCCATGGTCGCTTCGCGTTTCTGCTGATCCTTGATCGCGTCTGCGTGCCCGTTCGCAAAGTGGGCATTGTCGATCGTTTTCAGGATCGCGTTTCCTTTGCCGGGAATGCCGCCCGTGCCGACGCGGACTTCCTGGCTGGCGTTGCCGCCGAACAAGGGACGGTCCTGGATCAGGGCGACCTTGAGCCCTCGCAACC
>JABMRB010001012.1 GCA_013202865.1 Candidatus Nealsoniibacteriota bacterium
GATCAGCTCCCACCACCGGTTGGCACGGACTTCGGAACCGAGGGTTGCAGGTTCGAATCCTGCCGGGCGCATCCCACGACTTACAAGAAGGAGATTCTATAGTGCCTTCGGAAGGCACAGGAGCATGTACCTACGCGTCGTACCTGAGCCTGACAACTAAATACGGCACCTGGAAGTACAGCGACCTCCCTCCATCGCAAAACTTGGTATCGATTCCCGGGAGAATAGGTGCCAGGGCATCAAAACTGCATGCGCTTGAGGCAGCGGTTTCTGTGGCTACCCCACCCAGCCGGGGGAACGCGAAAGACGAGTCCCAGGGCTACGTGGTCTTGCCTTCCGTTCTCAGCCGAAAACATCTGACGGCTAAAAAAGAGTCGCCGCGCGGGCACTCCCGCCGACTTCATCCCCGCCCGCGTATCGCCGAGACGACGACCACGGGCGGGGATACATACCGGACAAGCCTTGAAGGCCGTCAACGATGCCGCCTCCGACGCGATGCCACACGTTCGTGACGCTGGACGGCACCATAGCCCTTCGCCGAGCCTTCGCGTTTGCCGGCCTTGAACGCCCAGTAGGCCAGTCCAATCACGATCGCTATCCCGATCAAAGCTTCCATCTCGTTTCCTCTCTTATCATGCCGGCTGCCACACTTGGCGGATTCAATACATCAGTCGTCGGCGATCGCCTTGATGGCCAAAGCGTCTTTCTGTAACTGTGTCTGCTCGTCGCCGAGAAGCTCGGTGACCTTTCCCCAGAGGGCTTTGACTTCTCTGCAGGAACTCGCCAACCAAACGACGTCCTGCAACTCGTCCTTCTCCTGCCGTAAACGCAGCACCTGCTGCCCGAGTTCACTCTCGGCGAGCAGCTCGTCTTCGTGGACCGCCTTTCGACGCTTGACTGCGTTATCGACTTCGCTGTCGTGCCGGTACGAGAAGTAGTCATCCAGGTCATCCGGCTCGACGCCGCGGACCTTGGCCAGCATGGCCTTGTGGAGCCGTTTCGCGCGTTTCTCCATGGTTTCCTTCTGCCGCTCGATCTCGTCGAGTTCCGTTTGGTATTCCGCCAAGCTGAGCGACTCCAACGCCCGTTGCCGAGCGTCTCGCTCGATCCGCTCGAAGAAGTTGGGATCGCCGGCCGTGATTGCTTCGACCCGCTTGTCGATCCTTCGAGCGATGCGGCTCTTCCAGTGTTCTTTTTCCGTAACAGTGAGTCCGGACATATTGGTTCTCCTTGTGTTTTCATGCAGTGGGGTAGCACCGGCGCCGACGAGACGCCTTCTCAGCCGCACCAGCGCCGGCAATGCGTGTCGCGATGGTCACACATCGAACAGCCCCAGCCCGGCCGGAAGTTGAAGCGGCCGGAATCCAGGGCATCGAGGTACTCGCGAATCACGCCGAAAAGACGCTTAAAGTGGGTGTCCGAGCGGGCGTCGTAATGATGGAACTCGATTCTCGGCGTCTTCGCTTTGATCAAGCTGCGGATCTCCAGCCCTGCTTCCTTCCGGCCATCGAGTTGTCGAAATAGATACGCGTAGCTCGATAATTGGATCTCGTGCGTGATCTCCGCTGGCGTTCCGCCACGAGCGGTCGTCTTAAAGTCTGCGATCACCGGCCCCTGCTGCTCGTCGAGCACCAGATCCACGATCCCCAGCAAAGAAATCCCGAGATCCTCGCCCGTAAATGGATCAATCAGCGGCGCCTCCATCGTGGCCTCGACCGCCAACGGGCGAGGTTCATCCTCCGGGACGTGGGCCAGATAGGCAGCAACCAAGTCAACTACCTTCAGCTTGGCCTTCATTTCGTCGGATTCGGTTTCAAACCGCATTCCCTCTTCGGTGACGGTTTCATCCCAGCCATCGATCATTCGTTTGGCCACATCTTCCGCATCCAATGCAATGCCGAGTTGCCGGTGGCGATAGAACGCCTCAAGCCCGCTGTGGCACATCTTCCCCACAAACAGACTCGGCGTGGTCGGCGACCTGATGCCGTCTATGTACCGAAACTTGAAAGCGAGGGGGCAGCGAAGCCAACAGCCGAGCCTGCTCGGGCTCACATAACTCCACGCGCTGCCGTGACGCTCGTGTGCCGGCTGGCAAGTCATTAGGGCTGTGCTCATGTTGCGGCTCCGCGGAGTGCGGCATCCGGGTCGATCTCTCCGGCCTTGATCGCCTTGAGCGTGTCAATGAGCCCGCTTGCGTCGAGACTGGTCAGGCTCGCGATCGGCTTGCCGAGCATGGTGTCTGCTAACGTGTCCAAGCGGCGAACGCCCAGGCCCTTGATCTGGCCGGACAACTGCCGGATGTAGGCGAGTTGCCTTTCGCTGGCTCCACGACCAACGTTGGCGTTGTGGCCGTTGCTGTTCTGGTGGCCGGGGTCCGATTCCGGCGGAGTCTGAGTACCGGCCCGACGATGATTCGTTTCCAAACCGGCCGACTGATTTCTGGCCAATTCATCGCTGACGGCCTGGCGGCAGGCGTCATAGGCAGCACGGACCTGGCGATGGAAGCCTTCGAGGTCGTCCTGCAACAGCGCACTGGATAGCTCTACTTCCACGATGCAGGTGGCACCAAGACTGCCGTAATCCGGTTGGCCGATCTTGCGGCTGACGCCGACGTTGAGTTTCATGGGCATGAGGCATTTCTCCTTTCCAAGTTGGAAGGTAAAGAAGAGCGGGTTCAGGCGTCGACCGCTTGCAGCCTCCTGAGCGACTGCAGTGTGGACTGCACGAGCTTCGACTGCTTTCTGTGCCGCTTTAGCGCCGAGATCAGCTCACTGGTCTTCGACAAACTATCCCGCAGCGCCACCTTCAGGGCCTCGGCCTGTTCGATCAAGACATCGATGCCCTGGTCGTCTGCTTTGGCGCCGGTTGTGGCTTGAGGGGAGGTGCGGCCGTTGGCTTGGCCTTGGCCGTTTCCGCTGGAGTTCGGTCGGGGCATGGTGGCCTTTCGTATCCGGGTTTTTCGGTTGGTGGTTCGAACGTCTTGTCTGGCGTCTGCCGACGTGATGCGGATCACGTCATCGGTCGGCGTAATGGCTGACTCGGCGTTGAGCAGTGCCCAGACGTAGCTGCGGTGTTCATCCCGACACATGGCTGGGACTTTCGGCGAGTAGAGGCACAGTTCGTTGAGCCCGAGCTTGACCGCCCGGGCGAGGAACTTGTAGTTCGTGTTGACGCGCATCGGCTCGCCGGAGGCCACCGAGTTGGCCAGCACCAGTTCGGTAGGCTGTGGTTGATCGGCCGCCTTTACGCGAATGGCCACCTTGCCGTTGAGGTCCAGCGTGACCGGGCAGTTACGCTCCTCGTCACAGGGCAGTCGCGGCAGGTTTTCGGCCAGGAAGTCGGCATCGGCTGCCGACAGTCGGCATCCGGATGTGGCATCTTGGGCCCGCGGAACATGGTGGTCGACCTCAGGAAACCGCCTTTCTTTCTCGATCTTCAGCCAAATCCTCCACGGGCCGACCCGGATCGCCACCCAACCGTCCGTTTTGCCGATCGCCACGGGCTTGTCTTGGGGTAGTTCGTCGCTGCCAAAGACCTTGGTCCGTGGAATCAGGACGTCATTACCCCAAGGGAACTCGAATCCGTCCTGGATCAGCATCTGCCGGCCGTCTGTGGCTGCCAGGGCACCGCTACCGCCTCGGACTTGGATATGGTCCGTGGCGTAACGGGCCGCGTCCGGAGTAGTGGTCAGCATGGCGTCGTGCAACGCCATGAGCAGCCCGGGTGGGTTCTCGGCGAACGTCTCCGGTGTCTCGGGGAAGTCATCAGTGTCTGACGGTGTCACCGGATCGTACTGCACCATCTGCGGCAGGTTGCCATCGCGCCATCCGGCCAGAACACGTCTGTCACCGAGCATTTCGATCTGGACGGGATCGTCGCGGCGGGCCTCGACGTCGCAGAGCAACTCGAACGGTACCCACATCTCGTCCTGCGGCAACTTGCCCGGGACATGGTATTCGACGGCGGCGTTTGCGCATTTTGCTCTGACGTGTGTGCCGCCCGGACCGGTCGCGAAGTGCAATGCGGGGCCGGTGCTTCGCGTCATGTTCAGCGCTTTTCGGAAGACCACCCGCATCTGGCCTGCGAGCCGTCGTGTAATGGTGATCAATGGGGAATCTCCTCGTCGGAAGAAGGCTGACTGCAACTGCTGCAAGGGGAAACGGACCTTGCAGCAGGTGCGGTCAATGCGTGTTCGCAACGTTACGCCGCCACGGGCTCTCGCCTCTTGCGCTGCGGGAAGACGGGAACGTGGCGCCGGGCGTCCAGCGCGTCCCAGTCGACAACCAACGGTTCCCGGTCGATCGGGTTGGCCGTCAGGGGGACGAAGCCCATCGCGGCGATGGTGCTGACGGTTTCGCCAGTGGCGCGGGCCACGGCACGGTTCAGTTCGGCTTGGGTCATCGGCAATAGCCTTTTCACGGGGAGGAAAAACGAGTACAAGGATGGAGTAGCCCGCAGAGGAGCGGGAACGACGACGCCCCTTTGCTTGATGATTAGGACCAATGGCCGTGGAAGAAACGCATCAGAAAGTCGCCGATTGGCTTGCCCAGTCCCGATGCACCGTGGCGTTCACCGGCGCCGGGATCAGCACCGAGAGCGGGATTCCGGACTTTCGTTCGCCTGGGGGAATCTGGTCGCAATCGCAGCCGGTTCTGTATCAGGATTTCCTGGCCAGCGCGGAGGCACGGCATGAGTATTGGCGTCAGAAGAGCCAATCCCACGGGGATTTCGTGGCGGCCGAGCCAAACGCCGGGCATCGGATCCTGGCCAAGTGGGAACAGCAGAGTCGCTTGGTCGGCGTCATCACGCAGAACATCGATGGATTGCACCAATCGGCCGGCAGCCGCAATGTGCTTCAGTTGCACGGTACGGCCCGGCAGGTTGCTTGCCTCGATTGCGATATGGAAGCCGAAGCGGACCCATGGGTGAAGGAGTTCATCGAGACGGACCGAGCGCCATCTTGCCCAGAATGTGGGGGACTGCTGAAGCACGCGACCATCTCGTTTGGGCAGTCGTTGCCGCCCGAGGTGCTGCGGCAGGCATCCCAGTGGGCTCAGGATTGCGATCTGCTGCTGGTGATGGGATCGTCACTGGTGGTCGAGCCGGCGGCTAGCCTGCCCCGACTTGCCCGACGAAGTGGTGCAAAACTGGTTATTGTCAACCGCGAGCCTACGGAGCAGGATCCACTGGCAGACGCTGTGCTGCATGCCGGTATCGGCGAGACCTTGGCGGAGATCGACCAGCGGATTGCGTAGGGCCCGACGTCCATTCTCCAGGCGTTCACAGCCAATTTGCTTCCAACCATCGGCTTTCGGCTTCGAGGGCATGGCTGCGTCGCTCAAATGGCCCCAGTCTTGGACCGTCGGCCGGCGCCAAATCCGCAAACCATCGTCCTTGCTGGTCTGGTTCAACATACGATCCACGGGCAATCACGGGGCGGCCCAGGGCGCGTAAGTCGATCGATTCGTCGTACAGGCATCGGACCACCCCGTCAGGCTTGATGAGAAGCTGCATGGCGTCCTCCACCTACTTGGGCCGGCGAAGGATGTTCCGGCGCGGCCGATCGACCAGTAGGCCGTCCAGCACGCTCTGTACCCGCGACAACTCGGTGGCGACGTGCTGCCGCAACACCCCGCTGTCTCGCAACCGCTGCGGCTCGACGCCGCTGACGATCCGCTGGGCATCGGCGACCAGGCCGTCGAGCTGCTCGTTGGACCTGACGTTCAGCGGACTTGAACCGCTCGAAAAACTCGGTCAGGTTGCCGATGGCCGAATTCCGGAAGACCTTCGGCTTGCCGTCTTCGCTGCCGCTGAGCCGCTCGGTCAGGTGGCTGATCACCTTGGCCAGTTCCGCCGTGAATGCCGCCTCGGCCAGCCGGACCGCCTCGTCGAACCGCTGCTGCATCCGCTGGCACTCTTGCTCGTAAAGCTGCGGGTTGAGCTGCTGCAAGTAGTCCGGCGGCTCTACTGACGGAAAGTCCCAAGCGATCGAGAACAGCCCTTCCAACGATGCCGGATAGTCCGATTCATTGAACAGCGTGCCCAAGCGGTCCCGGGCGGCCGACTTGAGCTCGGCGTAATGCCGATCCAGTGTGGCCACTGCTTCGGTCAGCTCGACCTGGAACTGTCGCATCTGGGCGTCGAACTGTTCCACCCGGTCTTGCCGGATGAGCCGGATACCGCCCTCGGGGAACGGCAGGGTCAGCGATTTCCAGAACCCGACCGCTTTGTTCTTCACTGCCGTTACCGCCTTGAACGACGGGTGCCGCGTGTCGAGCAGCTTCTTACCAACGGACAGATAATCGCCGACGGCACCGAACGTGTCGGCGGCCTGGCTCTTCTGCTCGGCCGTGAGAGTTTTTCTCACGCCCAACCATTGCAGCGATACCCGCACCGCCGCCATCGTAGTACGCAGGCGTTGGGCTGGCGATGTGGATGAGTGGGCGGCGGGTTCATCAAGTACAGTACTCATTTGTGATTCTCCAGTTTTGTTCGAACAAGTTTGCCTACTGCTGGCCCCGCTGGTTGCAGGGCCCGTGTTGCTTTCCGGCCTCGATACGATATACTGAGATGTCCGGCAACGGCCGGGCGTAGCTTCCCCGAACGCCGGCCAATGATGGATTCATCGGTGGCCACCGAACTGATCCGTATCAGCCACTTACCTCGCTTAACTGATTACTTCGCTTAACCGATTGTGCCACAAAAAGGAGCAAGTCGATGAGTGCGCCAAGGTAAGCTGATGCAGATCAGCTGGACAATCCAGCCTGGCCAAAGGCTAACCACCGGGCCAGAACAGA
>JABMRB010001013.1 GCA_013202865.1 Candidatus Nealsoniibacteriota bacterium
GCCAATTTCCCGCGCATGTTCCTTCTCCGTATGGGATGGTTGTCCAGCGTAATACACTCAAACTGTAACTACTGGAGCCCGAAAATGGGGACTGGCTCCGTCGACGACCGGTATAGCAGTGGTGATTCGTATTGTCGGCGGTGCCAGTCCCCATTTTCCACTCCACGTTTACCGTTTGAACTCATAGAACCCCGGAGAGGAGTCGTTCGATGAAAGCTCTCACGTGCATCTTTGCCGTCCTCGTCCTGCCGATGCAACTGCACGGCATGGCGCAGTCCGACCTCAGCCACGCCAGCGCCCGCCCGCTGGGCACGGCGGCGCTCGATCCGCCGACGCTGCACTCTCTCGGCGTCTATTGGATGATCGGCGGCGACGACAACCGAAACGCCCGGGTCGACGTGGCGTATCGCCGTAGCGGCACAACGCCGTGGAAACGGGGCCTGCCGCTGCTGCGGGTCCGGCGCGGTGCATACAAGAGCGAGAAATACAAGAGCCCGCTCGCCGTGCCCGACGACGCGTGGCTCTTTGCCGGCAGCCTCATGCTGCTGAAGCCGGATACACAGTACGAGATCAAACTGAAGATGTCGGACCCGGACGGCGGCGGGGCGGAGGCGACGCTCAACGCAAGAACGATCGCCGAACCCGTCGCACCGGCACCGCTGCGCACGCTCTACGTCGTGCCGGGCAACGGCGATGCTTACGTAGCGGGCGGCGGCCACGGTACGGCCGACGATCCATACCGGGGTTTGGCGGTCGCGGCGGCGGCGGCCAGGCCGGGTGACCTCTTCCGCTTGCGAGCGGGCGTTTATGAGGGCACGTTTGCGGTCGACAAGAGCGGCCAGCCCGGCAGGCCCATCATCTGGCGTGGGGCCGACGACGGCGAGACGATCCTCGACGGCCAAGGCGAGGCGGCCCAGCGCCCGGGAAGGGTTGTCAGTGCCGGCGACGTCCACGACGTCTGGTTCGAGCGGCTCACGCTGCGCAACGCCGACTACGGACTGGTTGGCCACCGTTCGGCTCGGCTGGTCGTTCGGCGATGCCACATCCACCGTGTGGATTACGGTCTGACCTGCACCAGCAACGACAACGGTGCGGTGACCGGGTTCTTCATCTCGGACAACGTGATCGAAGGCCCCTGCACGTGGCCCCGATCGAAGGGAATCGAGAGCCCGCGCGGCATTCAGGTGACCGGCGCCGGACACGTCGTCTGCTACAACCGCATCCGCGGGTTCGCCGACGCCGTCGATACGTTTCCGTCGCCGCGCTGCGAGGCGATCGACTTTCACAACAACGACGTCGACGTGATGACCGACGACGGCATCGAGATGGACTACTCGCGGCGCAACACGCGATGTTTCTTCAACCGGCTGACGAACGTATTTCAGGGCATCTCGGTGCAGCCGGTCTACGGCGGCCCCGTCTACATCTTCCGCAACGTGATGGTCAACGTCGTCGGCGAGCCGCTGAAAATGCACAACGGCCCGTCCGGCGTGGCGGTGTTTCACAACACGAGCGTCAAGAAGGGAATGCCGCTGATCCTCCAGACGAGCGAACCGGTGCATCATTGCGTGTACCGCAACAATCTCTTCATCGGCACCTCGGCCAACTACGCCTACGAAACGACGGCACCGATGGTCGACTGCGACTTCGACTACGACGGCTTTGGCGGCGGGCCATGGAAGCTCTTCCTGAAGTGGAACGGCACGCGCTACGCCACGTTCGACGAGATGAAACGCCGGGCACCGGTCCTCAACCACGCCGTGCTGGTCGACGCGGCCACCGTGTTCGCCTCCGGCACCCGACCCCCGGCCGACGAGCAGCGGCGGATCGACAAGAGAGCCGACCTCCGCCTCAACCCCACCAGCGCCGCTGTCGACGCCGGCGAGGTGCTGCCCGGCATCAACGACAATTTCAGCGGCACCGCCCCCGACCTGGGCGCCTACGAGTTGGGCACGCCGCCACCGCACTACGGCCCGCGTTCAGAGTGAGCTGGTAGATGCAGCATGAGGGTCTCGATGATGCGGGCAACCTGATCGGGCGGCATCTTCTCGATCAGGTAGGCGTGATCGCGCTGCGGCTCGTCGCGCCACTCGACGTATGCCGTGGTTGCGTCGAAGAACATGGAGCCCTTGGTTCGCAGGTCCCATACGTCCTTCAATCCGCCTTTGAGACCGCGGACGGCATACAGCACGGCCGTTTGATCCCAGCTTGCCCGGTTCGTCAGCCCGTTATAGAGTTGATATGCACGACGGACGGGGCTGTCGGCGGGCAGCTTCGCGAGTCCGGCACCGGTTTGGATTCGGATGCCGAGTTCCCCACCGCTGAAGATGACTGGGGTGGGCCAGTGCTCGATAACATAAGCTGCGGCCGGGGCGTCTCTGCGCAGGTTGCATGCCTCGGGACCTTTGGGAAACTGGCCGCCCATGCAGACCCAGGTCTTCACTTTCTTGGCGACCAACTCCCGTCCGTCGAGTGGGCTCAGGGCGTCGGGTTTCGTGATCAACAGATTCCTCAAGTTCGTCAGGAAGCCGACGCTCACGACGACCACGCTATTGTCGTCCGCGGTGGCGAGCACCCGTCGATAGAGCATGGCGGCATCGGGCGCATTATCGATCGATTTGAGTTTCCGAGGAAACTCATCCGCGATTTGCCCGGCGTACCTCGACCGCTTTGAGGACCCCGGCCCCTTGAGCACTCCCAGCGGAAGGTCGCCGCGGCCGAAATACGTGTTCAATGCGCTCAGGCAGAGGGGGCTCGAAGGGTTCTTTGAGGAGACCCCCATCGCAAGGATCTCGACCTCGCCCGAATCCGCCAGCGCGTGCAGCACGGC
>JABMRB010001014.1 GCA_013202865.1 Candidatus Nealsoniibacteriota bacterium
ACTTAATGGTCGCCGCCGCCGCGCTGTGGGGCCGCTCGCAAAACGCAAACCTGGTGCAATATTGGCCCAAACCCGATTTCACGCACCCTATCTTACCCAAAGCACGGGATATGTCGGGTACGCGAATCTGCGCTGGACCTGAATTCTTGCGAATCCAGGTACGGCTGAGTCCTTAACGACGCGCCGGCGCGGGGGCAAGCCCCGCGGCTCGCTGGGCGCTAGTCTTCCTCTTCTTCTTTTAGCTTGGCCTTGCTGATGATCTCTTGCTGCACGTTGCCGGGGACGATGGCGTAGTGGCTTAGATCGATCGTGTAGCTGCCGTGGCCGCCGCTGATGCTCGATAGGCTTCGGGCGTAGGTGGTTACCTCGGCCAGGGGCACTTCGGCGATCACCGTCTGCATGCCGCCACCGGCCGAATCCATGCTCAGCACGCGGCCGCGGCGGCCCGACATGTCGCTGCTGATGTCGCCCACGTTGTCGCCGGGGACGGTCACCTCGATCTTCACGATCGGTTCCAACAGCGCCGGCTTGGCCTCCTGGAAGACGTTGCGGAAGACCATCGATGCGGCCGTCTTGAAGGCTTGCTCGGAGCTGTCGACCGGGTGGTGCTTGCCGAAGTGAACTTCGATGCAGAGGTTCTGGATCTGATATCCGGCAATCACGCCGCGGCCCAGCCGTTCGCGGAACCCCTTCTCCACGGCCGGCATGAAGTTGGTGGGGATCGTGCCGCCGACGACCGAGTCGATCCAGAGGAAGTTGTTCTCTTCGTCGTAATGCGGCGTCTTCATCGAGGCGAAACGGGCCTTGACGGCGTACTCCTCGATGTCGGTGTTCAACGGCAGCGGGAACATGCGGATGTGGACTTCGCCGAACTGGCCACGGCCGCCGCTCTGCTTCCTGTGCCGATAGCTGCCCTCGGCGTTGGCTTGGATCGTCTCGCGATAGGGGATCTTTGGTTCCTTGGTCGTCACCTCGACCTTGTCGCGGCGTTTGAGCCGCTCCTGGAGGATCTGCAAGTGCAGCTCGCTCATGCCGGTGATCACCGTCTCCTTGGTCTGCCGATCGCGTTCGAGCCGGAAGGTGGAATCCTCCTGCACGATCTTGCCGAGCGAGCCGGAAAGCTTGGCTTCGTCGCCACGGCTCTTAGGGGTGACGGCCAGTCCGACCATCGGCGTGGGGAAACGGATCGCCGGCAGGTCGATCTCGCCCAGCACGCTGCTGGTCTGAAGCTCTTCGGTCTTGGCCACCGCCACGATCCCGCCGGGGCCGACCTCGTCGACCGGCTCGGTCTGGTCGGCCTGCATGCAGAACAATTGGGCAAGCTTGACCGGCTTGCGGACGCCGACCACCGGCACCGTCGAATCCTTCGACAACGTGCCGGAAAGCACCCGGATGAAACTCAGCTTCTGCACGAACGGGTCGATCCGCGTCTTGAACACCTGGGCAACCAGCGGTCCGGCCGGGTCGGCCTCGATCGCCACCTCTTCGTCGTCGCCCTTCGTACCCGTTCGTTTGATGGCACTCGGCGGCAAGGCACACATCGCCATCGCGTCGAGCAGCTCGGCCACACCGCCGCCCGTCTTGCCCGAGATGCACACCATGGGGATCAACGTCCCCTCGGCTACGGCCTGCACGATCAGTCGCGAGAGTTCCTCGTCGGTGGGCAGGTTCCCTTCAAAGTACCGCTCCATCACCTCTTCGTCGACCTCGATGATCGACTCCAGCAGCGGCTCGTTGATCTCGGCCGGGTCCATCAGCGCGCCGTCGGTGTCGTCGGGCACGTTGAGCGTGCTGGCGACCCCGCGGAACTCGCTGCCCTGGCCCAGCGGCACGTTCAGCAACACGCAGGCGTTGCCGAAGACGTCCTTGATGTTTGCGATCAAGGTCGGGAAGTCGATGTTGTCGAGGTCCATGCGGTTGATGACGATCATCCGCCCGACGCCAGCCTCGCCGGCCTCGGTAAAGACCCGGCGGGTGTTCACTTCGATACCCGACTGGGCATTGATCACGATCGCCGCCGTGTCGACCCCGTACAGGGCACCGATCGCCTGGCCGATGAAGTCGGGATAGCCGGGCGTGTCGATCATTTGGAAGTGCTTGCCGGCGTGGTCGAAATGCGTCACCGACGCCTCGATCGAATACTTGTGGTGCTTCTCCTCTTCGTCAAAATCGCAAGTGCTCGTCCCGTCGTCGACGCCGCCGGTGCTCTTGACCGTACCGGTCATGTCCAGCAG
>JABMRB010000106.1 GCA_013202865.1 Candidatus Nealsoniibacteriota bacterium
CATCGCTGCCACCCGAGTTCTGGGGCCTTCTTCTCCCGGGTGGCAGCGATGATTTTGCGGAGCGGACGTTGCCACCTGGTTCGGTTGTTTCGCAAAATCGTCGGTGTTGCGGAGCAACGAGAGGAGTTAGAGGTCTCCGAGCGGAGGTTTAATGGATAGGCCGGGTGATGCTCGTGGTGGGCCATTCCTTGCCACGCGGGCGTGACCCCATGGGGCAACGGTCGTCCCAATCCTCTTGTTGCAAGCAACACCGACGATTTTCCGGTCCAGTCTTCTCGAATGGAGAACCGAATCCGGAAAATCATCGCTGCCACCCGAGTTCTGGGGCCCTCTTCTCCCGGGTGGCAGTGATGATTTTGCGCAGTGGACGTTGCCACCTTGTTCAACTCGTTCGCAAAATCGTCGGTATTGCGGAGCAACGAGAGGATTGCAGCAACCGGCTGAGGCTGGGATAATGCATCCATGGCCGAGCGACGAATCTACGATGATGAACTTCATGCCCAGTTCGTTACGTTCTCGTGCTACCAACGACGACGGCTGCTGGATGACCCTCGGGCAAGGCAGGTTGTCATGGCGATGCTGGCCGACGAACTCGGCAAGTTCGACGGGATCTGCTGCGGTTTCGTGGTCATGCCCGATCACGTTCACGCAACGGTGTGGTTTCCGCAGCCGGGGCAGCTTAGTTCGTTCATGCAGAACTGGAAGAGCCGGTCGAGTCGGCAGTTGAAGCGATTCGTCCGCGGACACTTTCGCGAGTACGCGAAGTCGCTGGATCCGAAGCAGCCGTTCTGGCTGCAGAAGTACTACCCGCTGAACCTCTACACGGAGAAGAAGGCCCGGGAGAAGCTCGATTACATGCACTTGAACCCGGTCCGCGCGGGATTGGTCGAGCAGGCTTGTGATTGGCAGTGGAGTTCGGCTCGATATTATGAGCAGGGCAAGCCGGTCGGGGTTCCGCTTGGCTGGGTGTTTTGAGACTCATCTCGACGGTTGGCCCTTTTCTCCCGGGTGGCAGCGATGATTTTGCGCAGTGGATATTGCCACCTTGTTCAACTCGTTCGCAAAATCGTCGGTGTTGCGGAGCAACGAGAGGAGTTCGGAAATCCCCGCGTGAAGGTCTGGCGGGTAGCCCTGGTGACCTGGTCGTCGTCGGCATGCCCTCGTGGGGCAACGGTCGCCCTCACCTCTTGTTGCAAGCAACACCGACGATTTTCCGGTCGAGTCTTCCGAAATGGAGAAGCGAATCCGGAAAATCATCGCTGCCACCCAGTTGTTGGTTGTTCGTGCCTTTGTGGCTATTCAAATGTCAGGGCACCCGGGAGCTCATGACTGGCTGAACCGCCTCAGTTCGTTCTTGTACGCATCGGTAAGGTTGGCATGCCATTTCGCTAGGATCTTTGCCATCGTATATACGTCAAACGCGGAGTGAATTCCGAGGGCGGTCAACCCTTTGCGACAATTGTCGGATGAATTCTCCGATGCGGCAACTGCTTGAACGACGGAAATAGTACGGCGGGGGAGTTGGCCCGTTTCATCATCCCATTTAGGCTTCCATTCGTCATGGTGCTTGGAGTAGTTGGCGAACGCGTTGATCACTTGGATTTGAGTGTACTCCGTGCCGGGAACACTATCACTACATGAACTGATCAATCCGTCTTTTCTACCATTTGTGGTTGTTAGGCAATGGCCATCGCGTTCAAGGCGCTTGTGAAGCCATATCAGTCGTGAGACAATACGAGTGATGTAGCTTTGTGCCGCCACAAACGCGCAGCCAAGCAGATCCTCGATAAGCATCGTCTCTTCGGCAACTACCTCGCCGATATAATCTCCGTCCTGAGTCTCGGCTATGTCGGTGATTCGCTGCTCCGCTTGTAGGGCCGCCTTGCCAAGTGTACGCAGAACATCCTGGAGTGTCTCCGTGTCATCGTGGCCAATGTAGCGGAGGTGAAACGCGTATCGATTTGGTCGCGCCGAGTCGTTCATGGTTCTAAACAACGTGGATTAAAGGGCATAAACTTGTTGCAGACCATTCGGCCTAAACACGGGTGGCACCGATGATTCTGCGGAGGAGACGTTGCCACTCGGTTCGGTTGTTTCGCAAAACCGTCGATCCCCACGCAGCAATGGAACGAATTCGACTTCTCCGTGTATAGGTTTAGCGGATAAGGCATAACCTCCGACTACGGCGAAACCTCCTCCGCCTTCATCGCCCGGCGGTAGATCTTTACGTCTTTGATCTGGCCGGTAACTTGGTAGCTGGGGCCTTGGGGCGAGTATTGGCCGACGATTAGTGGGCCGGACCAGGTGGCGCGGGTGGGGGTGCAGGCGACGGTGGCGACTTGCTTGCCGTCTTGGTAGAGGGTGGCGTGGCGGCCGTTGAAGGTGGCGACTAGATGGGTCCAGCGGCCGACGACGGGTGTGCCGCCGTCGCAGCTTACGCCGCCGACGTGCCAGCGCCAGCCGCCGCCGAAACGCTGCACGAACCAGCCGTTGCCGCCAAACGCGCCGCAACTTATTACCACCGGCATCGCGGTCGCCTTGTCGATCCGCACGCGGCATTCGACCGACAACGCTTTGGTTAGATCGAACTCCGGTTGGTGCGCGAACGACGCGAAGCCGCTGGAGCCCAGTTGCAAGGCGCCCTCGACGAGCGTCGCACCGCCGTGCAGCTTGCCGACGACCGTCTTGCCGTCGAGCAGCTTGGCGACAGGTGCCTTTTCGCCGGTGAAGTCCACAGTGAAGACCGGCTCTTTGATCTCCGGTAGCGGCGTGGCTTCGACGCGGTTGGATATCGAACTCTGCCGACCGCGACGGTCGATCGAGCGGACTACGTAGGCGTAGGTCGCGCCGGCCTCGACGTTCACGTCGCTGAAGCCCGGTGCCCGCAGCGGTTCAGCATTGAGTCGCACCAGTTGGCTGGTCCCCTTGCGACCGCGGAGGACTTCGTAACGCAGCGCGGCGTCTTCGGGGCTCTTCCAGCTAAGCACGATCTCGCCGGAGAGTGCCCGGCAGTTCAGGTCGGTCGGCATGGCCGGTGGCGGCGGCAGGGGGACTTCGACCGACGTGAACACGGGCTGGCTTCGCTCGCTATCGGAGGTGACCAGCAGGGCGTAATACTGCGTGCCGGCCGGGGGCAGCAGGTCGGCGAACCGTCCGCCGGTGGTCACTGCAAGCTGCGTCGACGCGTCGGGTGTGAACTCGCCTTTCGTGCTGCGGTGCAATTCGTACTTAAGGCCGATCGTCTCGGCCCCGCGCGGCCATGAGAGCTCCACGGCCGAGTCCACGCGCAGCGTCGCGTCCAGCGTCGGCGGCTGCTCGGGCACCGGCGGCGGCACGATCATGCGGCACTCGCCGGCGATGATCTCCGCGCCCGGCATGTCGACCCGCGGCGAGGCCAGTGCTTCGGCCCGGGTCTTGCGGATGATTTCGAGCATGGCTTGATAGTGCTCGTTGTCGGTCGACGCGAACGCGACGTATTCGTCGCCGCTGGGGTCCCAGGCCGGCTGGATGCTCTCTCGCAGCACGTCGGGCGGTTGCACGCCCTGGTCGATCAGCCGGTAGCCGGTTCTCGCTTTGCGTTTGCGACAGAAGGCCACGCCGAGTTGGTCGCCGTGCCGGCGACCGCTAAACGACTTGTCGTTTGACTTCGGCATCGGGGCGCGGAGGATGCGGCTGAATTCGGGCGTTTGCAGGTTGACCCAATCGTTGCCGATGTGGCCCTTGGCGTGGCACTCGGTGCAGCCGGCCTTTTCCATGGCGGCGGAGAGCGAGCCGCGGATCGACATGATCGCATTGCAGGTGGCGTGTTGGGTGTAGTCCCAGGTGCCGAAGTAGTTGCTGTTGGTATCCATCCAGGCCAGCAGCAGGTCGCGATCGGCCTTGGTCACTTGGGGATACTTCTCAAGGAGAATTTCGGCCAGCGGTGCGCCGCCGGAGCCGATCGTCCGCGGCTTCAGTCGCTTCGAGGTGTGGACGCTGTCGTTGTTGCAGTTGAGATATCCGACCAGGCGATGCTTGATCATCGTTTCGTAGCTGATGTTGAAGGCCCAGGTCCACCCGCCGGAGAAATCGAGCCCCACGGCGATCCC
>JABMRB010001015.1 GCA_013202865.1 Candidatus Nealsoniibacteriota bacterium
GCACCAGAGCGGGCTGAGTGACACCGCCCAATGCGGCCGTTCCTGGCGGGCGCATTCGAGCGTAAGTCACTGGCAGACAAGGACTTGCTGCCAGTGGGGCCGGTAATTGTTTCCGTTTCGGGCCGAAAATCGAGGAAATAATTCGTAACCCCTCGTGAGAAAACAACTTGCGACGACACATCTCGCCCAAATCGACCCCGGCTCAGAGCGACAAACACAAGGCCCCAATCGTCGTAAGTTGTCTGGATGAAACGCGTTACGAGCGACGAACCAACGCCCGGCAGTTGAGGTCGCCCGGCATGGGGCGGGGAAAATGGAAACAATTGGTTCATGCCGGTCACAGAATAGAGCCTCCTATCGCTTTTCCGCTTCCTTCCTCATCAGGTCGGGATGGGCACCGAACGTCTCGTCCGCGAACTTCGCGATCTTGGTCTGGAGGTCCATGAAGGTGGCGTCCTCGTCGGACCGAAGCGAAAGGACCTTCTGCTGGAACTCCTTCTGAACGGATTCAAACGTGGCTTCGCCGGCAAAGGAGGCCGACGTCACGAGGACCGCTGCGATGATGGCGATAGGTTTCTTCATCTTCTTATATTCCTGTACGACTTCTAAATTGGCAACTCCTCCTGTGGCTGCGCCACCCGTTGCTGGTTCTTTCCGCGTGGGTCTCGTGCCTCGACCCACCCTACAGATCTCACTCCAGCTTCAAATACGGCCGCACCAGATCCGACCAGAGTTCGTAACCCTTTTCGTTCAGGTGCAATCCGTCCGGCTTGAAGAGCTCCGGCCGGGGCTTGCCGTCGTCGCCGATCATCGGGCGGTCGACGTCGACGAACACCAGCCGCTCGTCCTTTTCCGTTTCGGCTTGAACTAGCGCATTCGCCTCGCGCATCTTCTCGACCAGATTCCATCGCTTGATGCTCGGCTTGACGGCAACGAAAGCGATTCGTGTCTTGGGCAGCTTGGCGTGGACCTTGGCGACCAGCGCCCGATAATCGGCCAGGACCTGCTGCGGGCTCTTGCCGGCGGCCACGTCGTTGTCGCCGGCGTAGAGCACAATGACTCTCGGCCGATAGGGCAGCACGATCCGCTCGGCGAAGTGCAGCGAGTCGGCTACCTGCGACCCGCCGAACCCGCGGTTGATTGCCGGCAGGTCGGGGAAGTGCTTCTTCAGATCCCAGCCGACAATGCTCGAACTGCCGACGAAGAGCACGCCACCTTCGGGCGGAAACGCCTCCTTATCCCGTGCCTCAAACCGTCGAATCGTCGCTTCCCAGCGGTTTTCGCTTTTCTCGGCCGCTTGGGCGAGCAGGCCGGTGGCAGCCACGATCAGCAGGACTGGCAGCGTGGATCGGTTTCGCATTACTAACCTTTCTTCTTCGCGTTGTCTTTCTTGGCGTTGTTCTTCTTGGCGACCTCTGCCTGGACGTACTCGAGCGCCTTCTCCAACTGCCGGTCGACGAACGGTTCTGCGTCGTCTTCGGCCGGTTCGCCGTTGTCGGCCGGCCGGTCGCGCCGCCGCCGCCATTGGCTGCGCCGGATCAATTCGTCCTCGTCAAGGACGACCTCGTAGCCTTTGTTCGGTTTCACGCCCCACTCTTCTTCCTCGCCGTCATCGGGATTGCGCCGGCGATGGATATTCTTGCCGTTGGGTCGGCAGTACTTGGCCGTCGTCAACTTCAACGCGCCAAGATTGTCTTCCAGTTCGAACACCTTTTGCACCGTCCCCTTGCCGTAGCTCCGCTGGCCGACGACGATCGCTCGCTTGTGGTCCTGCAAGCAGGCGGCCACGATCTCGCTGGCGCTGGCGCTATTCTGGTTGACGAGCACGGCGACGGGGAATCCGCTGAACGTGCCTTCCGCGTGGGCGTCGTATTGGTCGATGGTCTTCTCTCGGCGGTCGCGGGTGCTGACGATCACGCCCGAGTCGACGAACAGATCGGAGACTTCGATCGCCGCGTCGAGTCGCCCGCCGGGGTCGTCCCGCAGATCGACGATCAAGGCCCGCATGCCGTGCTTGGTCAGCCGCTTGAGCGCCCGGAGCAACTCGTCCGGCGTCTCTTGGGAGAAAGCGACGATGCGCAGGTAGCCGATCTGTGGGTGGTCTTCCAGCGAGAGGTGCCAGGCGCCGTCGGCGTCCCTCACGTCGCCCAGCACCGTGTCGACCTGAATCTTTGCGCGGACGATCTCCACGGTGATCGGGTCCGGGCTGCCTTTGCGCGAGACGACCAACTCGACGGTCGTGCCGGACTCGCCGCGCATCAGGCCGACGGCGTCTTTCAGCGAGAGCCCCTGCGTACTCTTATCGCCGATTTGCAGGATGACGTCGCCGGCAAGGATTCCGGCCTTGTAGGCGGGTGTGCCGACCAGCGGGCTGAGCACGGTCAGTTGCTGCGTCTTGGCGTCCATCCCGACTTCCATGCCCACGCCGACGAACTCCTTATCGATCGTTTCGTCGAACTCCTGCTTCTTGGCCGGCGGGATGTAGGTCGAGTTGGGGTCCCCCAGCCGGTCGATGATGCCGGCGACGGCCCCCTCGAACAGGTCCTGAGGCTCGATCTCTTCGAGGTAGTTCGCCTCGACCTTGTTCATCACGTCGGCCACGATCCGCGCAAAGCGGTTGTGTTGTGCCTTCTCGTAGCATATCAACGAGACGAAACCAACGGCCAACACCAGAGTGAGATTACGACGCGGCATGGGACATTTCCCCTCAATAGACAACAACTCTCACCTACAGACACGTCCCCATATCCTACCGGATGCGGTCGGGGGGACGCAAGGCGAGGGAACCGTGCCCTCTCGCTCATCGGCGCCCACTACGAGTAGCCGAGGAGACGGGCAGCGGTACGTACGCCACGGGGAATCCGTAGGGCGCGTGCGATGTCAGGGTGGCGGATGTCGTTTAGCGCGAGGATTCTCATCGTAGAACGCCTCGGGCGGGCAATCGCTTAGATGCCCCGCGTGTAACAGATGACACGCCGGGCGGAGGCATTGCCGTTTACTGCCTCAGTCGATGCTATCGGTTCTACCGAACGGCGAATGTTTGAGGCGAGAGACTACGACTGCCCGGCGAATTCCTGGCCGACCATTTCCAGACGGTTCTGGTAAAAGCGGATTGCCTCGGTCGGGCTGAGGTTGAGGATTGCCCCGCCGTCGGTCTCCCAGTGGCCGCGATGGAACCGGAAGATGGCGGTGCCGGCACGGAGATTGCCGATTAGGTCGCCCATGCCGCCGGTCGAACTGGGCGGCTCGTCCGTGGCGACGGCCACGCCGACGAAGGCCGAAAGCTCGCCCGTGCTCCGGTCCCGCACGTAGGCTACGTCGTCTTCAAACTCGCAATCGTCCCAGTGCGGACCGTGCGGGCGTGCCTTCTCGGCAGCCAGCGTGACGAACCGGGCTTCGAGGTGTTCGCGTTGGATGTGGAAGTAGCGGCGAGCCTCCGCGAAGCGGGCTTCCTGCGACGCTAGACGCAATGGACGCCAAAAAAAGAAGTAGAACGCGACGCAAGCGCCGACGCCAATCGGAATCCACCAAAGTTCAGGCACAGACCCATCCACGGACCGATTCCCTCACGAACTATCAGGACAACGAAGCCATGTTTCTATTGTAGAGCAGATGCGGTCTGCATATCAAGCATTTTATGGGCCGATTACCAAGTATTTTTGGGGCGGATTTGTCAACCCCCGCTGGCGTCTGGTCCGATGCGGTGCTAGCGTACTGCCATGGCAATACTCGGCATACACGCGTCCATTGTCGGCGGATACCACAAAGCGGTGGAACGAGCCCACCTGTGCGGCAGCGACTGTGTCCAGCTCTTCACCAAGAACAATATGCAGTGGCGGGCCAAGGATATTACGTCGGCGGACGGCAAGAAGTTCCGCCAAGCGCTGGAAGAATCGAAATTGGCTCACCCGATCGTCCACGACAGCTACCTGATCAACCTCGCCAGTCCCGATCGCGACTTGTGGCGCAAGTCGCTCAATGCCCTGGTGGACGAACTTCGCCGGGCGGAGGTGCTTGGTATCCCCTATGTAGTGGCCCACCCAGGATCGCATACCACCTCTAGCGAGGACCGCGGATTGCGCCAGATCGTCCGGGCGATCAACGAAATCCACCGCCGGACCGGGCGGATCGAGGCCCGCTGCCTGCTGGAAACGACAGCCGGGCAGGGCACATCGCTCGGCTGGCGGTTCGAGCAGCTTGGCGCGATCTTCGACCGGGTCAAGGAGCCCGACCGGCTGGGCGTCTGCTTCGACACGTGCCATGTCTTCGCTGCCGGGTATCCGATGGGGACCGAGAAGGAGTATCGCACGACCATGCGGACACTTGGGCAAAGCGTGGGTTTGAAGCGGATCAAGGCCTTTCATCTCAACGACAGTCGCCGGGAGCTCGGCTCGCGGGTCGACCGTCACGCCCACATCGGCCGCGGCCGGATGGGTCTGGCGCCCTTCCGCCGGCTGTTGAACGACCGCCGCTTCCGCAAGGTGCCGATGTATCTGGAGACGCCCAAGGGCAAGGAGAAGGGCGTCGATCTCGACACGATCAACCTGAAGACGTTGCGGGGGCTGATCGAGATGTAGACGTAACACGTTGATAGGTAACGGGTTGCGCCTACATGTAGAGGTCGAGTCTCCGGGCAGTCCGTGACGAGGTGGAGGCTGGTCGGGGGTGTTTCCTAGATTTCTCGGGAAACCCGGCTTACCCGATCACCCGCATTGTTGACAGGTCGAGTTTTTTATGATAGGGTGGTCCTCGTCGTGGGGAGCGTTTCCCTGCGCCGCGTGCGGACTCGGATGTTTAGTCGGGGTCGCACCACCGACGAGGTTATTATCTCAGTTTCTCTGCCGACGAACCTGACCAACCGTAGAAAGCGAGGCAACCAGCCGTAACCGAAGCTGATCGAGCCGGTTGTCGTTGCGTTGCATGTTGGTCGGGATCTTCTTTCATCGCAGAGCGGTTCCCACTGGCGGGTCGTTCTCTTTTCGCCCGCTACCGGTAGCATCGCTGCCCAGCCGGCGCCGTCAGCACGAAGTACCGATTTCGAGTTGACTGTAACCGTCAAACTACACGGGACAAGAGCGAGGTGATGTGATGAGAAAGCAAATTGTACGTTTGACGTTGTTCGCCTGCCTTCTTGCGCTGGACCAGCAAACCAAGGCGGATTCGATCGTCAGTTGGGGCCACGACCGCTTCGGTCTTGTTTCCGACACGCCGTCCGGTTCGGATTTCGTTGCCGTTGCAGCCGGGTTCGTCCATAGTGTGGCCCTGCGGTCCGACGGATCCATTGTCAGTTGGGGCGAGACGGATGCTCCCGTAGTATTCGACACGCCGGACAACTCGGATTTCAAGGCCATTGCGGCCGCTGGCGGCCACAGCCTGGGCCTGAAGTTCGACGGTTCGATCTACAGTTGGGGGGATGACACCTTCGGCCAAGTCTCCGGCACGCCCACTGGCAACGATTTCACGGCCATAGCAGCGGGTGATTTCGGCAGTCATGCGCTGAAGTCCAATGGATCGATCGCGAGCTGGGGTTACGACAGGGCCAGCGCGCACTCTAGGTAAAGTGGGCTGGCGCGGTAAGGGCGATGTTTGTATAACCGAGCGTAGTTCAATTGGAGGTAACTGAAAACGCAAGGAGGGTTCGGGGATGAGAATGGTCGGTGCGGCTGAGATCA
>JABMRB010001016.1 GCA_013202865.1 Candidatus Nealsoniibacteriota bacterium
ACCGGCCCCGTCACTGCTTCCCGGCGCGTGAACGGTTACGCCACCTCGATATCAAGAAACTCGCCATCGAGTTTCGCACCGGCCGGCACCAATCGATCCTGCCACCGTCCACCATTGACGGCACTCACTACAAATGGATTGTAGATCCGTTCGATTGCCCGCCACCACCTTTGCCCGACCACATCATTGATTTCTACAACGAGCACAGGAAGGACCCGGCCAACAAGACCTCATCAAGAGAACGAACTTCCAACTCCCACTGGCCATACCGAGAGCGATTTGACTACATCCTCAGCCAGTTCGACCTGATGGAGGAAGCAAAGAAGGCGGGGATGGAGTTTGTCGTCAACCGTGCCGACCAAAACGGCAACGTCCCCTGCTATATGCCGGAGCTTTTAAGGGGCGGCAACTCCGACGACCATCCGAGCGGAGTGTTCAACGTCTTCAACGGTATGCTCAGGGACTTCGCGACTGACACCAACCACCTTTTCTTCAACGTGATGGCCGCTCTGACCAGTGAGCCTTGGCAGGACATCCTTGCCCACTATCAGTCCAATGCAACGAAAGCCCCAGGACGCCCTCATAGCCGCCGTATTAGCTATCCCACCGAATACCTCACTGACATGGATAGGGTGCCCTTAAACGAAGCCAGGGGGCTTCTCAGTGGGTATTTCGAGGAGCAGTTGAGCCGCGAGGTGAAACCCAAGACCCTCCACGTTATTAAGGGTCCACCTGGGCTGGGAAAGACCTACACCTTATGCAAAAAGCTCGGGGAGAAAGACCGCAAGGCTACCATTCTGACGCTGGAAAACAAGCTGGCGACCCACCATGACGAAATCATCAACGACATCGGCGGCGGCAACGCCCAGCGAATGCCGGTGCTCCGCGAGACCGCTTGCCCTCATCCGAGTGAATACGAAGCGACTGCACGTCGCGGCTTCAAGCCGAGCCAATCATACCCATGCCGCAAATGCCCAATCGGACCATCCAAATGCCCATATCTCTTAGCTTTCTCTAGCATCAAGAAGGCTGACCAACTGTGTGCAGCCGCCATTTATCACGCGCACGACGGCTTCTACGGGGCTTACGGAAACGAAGACCGTCCGATCCTCGTACTCGATGAGAATTGCGTAGATCTACTTCTGGAGCCGGTTTCCTTCAACCTAAGTCAATGGCAAGCATGGGGGAAGATGTTGCGGCGGTGGGAAGAGGCTCATGACCATGACGCTCACCCCCACACCGGAGCTTTCTTTGGCCTGATCGAATGGCTTGAAGACACGGCAGAGGAGTTTCTCAACTTCACTACAGCCAAGTTCATGCCCTATCATCTCCCGGAGCTTTATTGCGACCCAACTCTTGAGGAACTGCCGGCCATCGAGAAATGGTTCAACAGGGTCGCCTTCAAGCAGGAGAACCGGCAAGTCCACAATCTATACCGGGCAGCGCTATACCTTCTGACCACGCCCGACGCCAATATCCTCCTTGAACGAATCCGACAGAAGGATGGTGATGTAGTTGTCGTTCGATTCCGAAAGAGAAACCCTCTTCCGGAGGACAAGGAGGTTTTCATGCTGGACGCCACCGCCAATGAAGAGCTTATCCGGGCGATTGCCCCCGATTGGGATATCAAGGTCTGGGAATGCCCACCCATTGAGCAGTTGGGACGAGTCGTCCAAATCGTGGATTACGACATCTCCCGCAACCGGATCAAAAAGGAGGTCAAACGGCACCAACCCCATAACCCGAGTTGGCTTGTCCAGGTGATCGACAAGATCCTGAGCTTAAATGGGTCAGCATCGATCATCACCTTCAAGTCGGTCGTTGATCATCCTGCGCCGGAGCTCAATTTACTTGGGCTTCTGAAGAACGAGGACGAGATTGTCAGCCGGCACACTTTCCCGTGTCGGGGACATACCTTCGATGAGGACAACCTGATCATATTGGGGACGCCCTACAAGGATGAAGCCACGATTTGGGAGTTAGCAATAGCCATCTGGGGATTTGGAGGTCTGCCTCGGGCGGAGTATGCCCATCGAAGCCGGGAAAACGGATATTTCATCTCGGAGACCATGACTTATGGCGAACCTGAGCTTCGTACTCTTGAGGATTTCATCGTTACCGCAGATTTAGCTCAGGCAATTGGACGAGTTCGACCATTACAACGTGAATCCACCATCTTTGTGATTACTAACGCCTCTTTGGGCGACTGGGAAGTGGAGCAATTCACGGCTGCTGAGCTTTTCGATGTTCGACTGCCTACGAAGAAAGACGCTGCGGAGAATTATCTCAGGGTGAGTGAGATTATTAACGGTCTTCTCAAAGATGACCGGTGGGTGACGTTCAACGACATTCTCGGAGCCAGCGGGATGCCCAAAGGGACTTTGGCGAGGCACTGGCATCGATATCGACAGGAGCATCAGAGCGAGTTGATTATTAAGCGAGGCAAGATTCGTCGCGCATAGCCGGGATGTCGGGGCGACGACCCCTACTCTCCCATCTGTGCGGCGGCTCCTGGGGGACGAAACGAGCGCACATCATGGAGTTAGACTCAGATTCCTTACTAGTATTACTTATAAGAAAAGTGAGTCTAACTCCTGGCGCAGTTCCAACGAGGATTAGGGGTCCAACCCCGGAGCTAAAACGTGAGACACTCAGATATCGAAGCCTCGGAGCTAAAACGTGAGATATCCAGATTGAAGATTGAAAATGAAGAATGGTTAAAAAAGCTCCGGTTATTAAAGACTCAGGCTTCTGACGTGATCAAAGAATGAAAAGAGAAGAATGGTGAACAAAGCTCCGGAGTTCTGAGTTCTTCAAGTGAATGGTTCCTCCACGTTTTCGATAGATAAAAGCTCAGGAGTAATGAAGAACGGGACACTTGCGAGGCACTGGACTGTCAGTGATGCAACGGTGGTGGGGGGCGCGTTGTCGTTCCGAGGATGATTGGTGAAAAAGAATGGGTGACAAAGCTCAGGGGACCATCAAAGTGGAGAATACCCGAGATATTGTGTCGTTGGTGCTCCGGCGGACGACCGGGCGTATTTCGTGAATAATATACATGATTACGAGCCCAGAAAATAAAGAACGAACCCGATGGCTGACTCCTCGAAACTCTTGAACCGATTATCTCGCAGATCTCCTGTTTATCCCCTGCCGGAGCATTATCTTCGTCCTTTCTGTCGTCTTCTTCATTCTTCTCAGGAGAATGATTTGGAGCTTACTTACTTAATCTCAGGAGGAAAAGCTTATGAACGATAAAAGCTATCTACTGAGCGAAGTCGCCACGATCCTTGAGATCAAAGGCTACCGCATCACTTACGCGCTGGTCAACGGTCTTGTGCCCGAGCCACAACGAGAGCGGATTTCTAACAAACGCATCTTCTCATGGGAGGATGTTGAACGTCTCGCCGAGCATTTTGGCGTGGACATCATCCAGAACAACACAAAGAAAGGAAAGAAGTAATGACTACAGTAAGCATGTTTGAACAAAACCTCCGGGAGACCTTCCCGAACCTAGAGGAAGAGTTGTCAAAGAAAGAAATCGACCGGAGCTTTAAGCTTGCGGCGGAGATCCAGATCTTTTGCCAACGACTCCGGAGCATCTTCCCGGACGTGGATGCCGAGATCTTTGGCCAACGACTCCAGGACATCTTCTCAGCCGTCGCCACTGAGAGCTGTGGCCAACAACTCAGGAAGGTTTTCTCAGACGTGGACACCGAGTTGCCAGAGGACAAACTCGATAGGATGTTCGAGGTCGCGAACGAGATCCGCAGCGAGGTGGGCAACGACACTGACCTGATGGCAACACTGTGCAACGCGAAAATGGGGGCGGCTTCAGCTTCGGAATCCGAGGAGGCCGGCAAGGCGTCTCCAGACAGCGAGGGTCTCGGCTTCGCTCACCACGGCGGGATCACGGTCGGCTACGTTGACGAGGTTCATGGACCGGGCGCAACGCTGTGTCCCGACTACGTGTCGACCCGTGAGGAACTCCGCATTCTTGCGCGGCACTGGAGCGCCCTGGCTCTGGAATTCGACACATTCTATTTCGCAACTGGGCAGGTTGGTAGCTGCGACACACGAACTCAGGCGTTTGCAGAGAGAAGGGTGGTTCGTATTGCGGGGGTGCTCGGCAGGGACTCTGTGGAGGAGGTCGTCGGCGAAGTAAGGGACGAATGCCGTAGAAGAATGGGCGACCGCAAATGGAACATCTTTGAGAATGGAACGGCAGAGGAGCGTGAGCGAATTCTGGAGGAAACCCATGCTGCGAGCAGAGAAGGGCCCAGCGCCCCCGGCTATGTGATTGACTATTTGAAGGAAGAGGCTGTGAAGGTCTTTCCCGAGTTGCCGGCTCGCGAACTAGCAGCGGCATTGCGATTTGCCGCCAACGCGGTTGGAGACTGTTTGGTAGAGGTCGAGCCCTGCGATCACGAATGGCAGACCGATCCTGACGAATACGTCTGGACATTCCGCGAGTTTGCCTCGGTGTTGCAGCGCTGTGCCAAATGCAGGGCGATTCGGAAATGCGACATCTATCCAGACGATCCTGACTTCAAGGCGGCCATCGAATTGGCCCGGCAGCAATCAACTGCGGAACTCCAACAACCTGACGAGGATACGAACGCATCGACTCCAAGGGCTCTTCAGGAGCCACAAGACTGACGCGGGCCTGATATCACTTGGCCCATTATCTGTTACGAATTCTACACCTAGGAGAAGAATCATGAGCGACAAACGAATTCCTGACACCAACACCGTGCATCCCGTTTCCGACCGTCCGTGCAAACACGAATGGGTTGTCTACAGTACGGCGCTCACGGAGGGCTGGCTGATGCTCCAGTGCGTTCAATGCGGCACTATGGGAACGGTTGATGATCCGTCCAAAGAGGAATGGGGGCGGGCGTTCCATTCGCCCTCACGACCGTATCGTTGGCACGAGTCGTCGCGGGTCACGATCCGGCACAAGGACGTCGGCGAGTTCTATGTCGTGAAGGCCGAGCCAGAACCTTCGTGCAAATGCGTGACGCGGATTGAGGGCTTCAAACACCCCGAGTACGAACGTGTGCCAGTCGAGATAACTCACCACGCGGAGGCACTGAGTGCTCAGGAGAAGGACTATCTGGAGGAGCTCGCAAGTTGGGTGAGTACCAGCGACATTTGCAGCCTACTATTTCCCGTGTTTATCGATGGAATGCGGCAGATCGAAGGATCTGATCCTCCTGCCGCGGCGCAACGGATCGCCGCGAAGATCGATTCCTGGAGCGACCACGGTGGCCATTTCTCGCCGAAAAATGTGGCGGTGTTGCTCAGGGGCTACGCGAATGCTAGCCAGAGGAAGGCTCGTAGGCGGCGGAAGAACCGCAAGAACCGCAAGAAGATGAAGAACCGAAGGAAGCCACGATAGCCACGCGGCAGCAGTAATGCGTCACGAGAGAATCCCATGTCCACGACGTTCGACCAAAGGACGAAAACGCGTTCGGCTAACGTAGACCGACCCCGCCCCCATTTACAACAGTGCTAGCCCACAGAAGGTTCACAGTATGGTGAAGAAAAACGTAACGACACCGAAGTCCGCACCGCAAGACAGCAGCGAACAGGTCAGACTATTCCACAAGACGCCCTTCGGGAGGATCTACCATGGTGATTCGCTTCGACTGCTAAACCGGGAGGTGAAGCCGGAGTCGGCTGACTTGTTAGTCATGAGTCCTCCCTTCGGTCTAGTGCGGAAGAAGGCATACGGCAACGTTGACGCCGATCACTACTTGGAATGGTTCAAGCCGTTCGGCGAAGCCTTCCGGCGGGTCTTGAAACCCAGTGGGTCCCTCGTTATCGACATCGGCGGGGCATGGATGCCGGGTCAGCCAACTCGAAACCTGTATCACTTTGAATTACTGCTGATGCTGTGCAGGGAACTTGGATTTCATCTCGCCCAGGAGTTTTTCTGTTGTAACCCGTCGAAGATAGCGATCCCCGCTGAATGGGTCACCGTCCGCCTCATCCGAGTCTAGG
>JABMRB010000001.1 GCA_013202865.1 Candidatus Nealsoniibacteriota bacterium
AAGCGGAAGTGGCCACCAGCACGACGCGCCCGCGGCCGATCGGTTCCTCCACGATCAGCGGATCGCCCCCGGCGGTAGCCAGGGCGACCTTGGCCTTGGAATCCGTCGGCAACGTCAGCTTGAAGTATTTCGCAACCGGCATTTCCAGCAGCCCGGCCCCGGGATGCTTTGCGAAGGCCCGGACGATCGGGTGCCGATAGTCCAACGGGTTTAGCGGCTGCAATGCGGTCTGTGTAACGACCGGTCCCAGCCGCGCCGGCAGCAGACGCGGACCACCCGCCCGGCCGCCAAGCTCGCGGTTGTATCGATCGGCCATCACTTGTGGGCCGAGGAAGACGACCAGATTGCCGCCGCCGCGAAGGTACGCGTCCAGCCGCCGGGCCTCGCTGGAGGTGAACTGCGCCACGTCGCAAAGGAAGACGCACTCGTAACGGCTGAAATCGCGTTCCAACAGGGCGCTTTCCGCGGCGACCTCCGCACGGACCACCGGTCGCTCGGCCGACTCGTCTTGCGGCGTCAGCGCCACGGCCAGATAGTCGGTCGCCCCACGATAGGCTTCGCCGGAAGGATGCCCGTCGATACAGAGCACGGGGATCGATTCTCTGACGGGCACCGCCATGAAACGATGGTTGTCGACGTCCAGATAGTCGCCATGCGTGCGGATCTCGACGGCATGGTCGCCGGGTGTCTCGAAGCGATGGACGAAAGCGACCGAGACCTCGCCGTCGGGAGGCAGGTCCACCTGCTGCTCGCCGACGATCCGCCCGTCGACCAGCAGTTCGACCGGCTGCCGGGTCCGCGACTGGTGCCCGAAGTTCCTCAACGAGGCTTCGATCTCAAAGTCACGGGCGAGCGTGACCACAGGCTGAGGTGTCTCGACGGCCGTCACGGCGACGTTCTCGGCCGCCGGCTGCCCCAGGTCGATGATGACCAGCACGGCCGACTCGGCCAGCCGCCTGGCCCGCTTACGAAACTCCTCGGCGGCCGCGTTGCTGGGATGCTTAGGCAGCCAGCCGGCACGGTCCAGGTCGGTCAGGAAGTAGACCTCCTCGGCCTTCAGTCGGGCGTGTTCGCGGCGGGCCGTCTTGAGGATCCGCTCGACGCCTGCAACGGTAGCCGGCAGATCGACCGTGGTGTGTTCCAATCGCAGGCTCTCGATCTCCTGGAGGAATTCGCCCGGGTCGAAGACCGGGTTGCCGACCACCACGCGCGGCGGCGACGACATCAGCACGAGCGTGAACGCGTCGCCCTGGCGGCTCTCCTCGACGATCTGCTGGGCCAGCAGTTTGGCCTGCTGGAAGCGGCTCTTGTCTTTCGGCTGGTAGGCCATGGAGTAGGAGCCGTCGATCACGAGCACGCGATGGGTACGACCGCCGCCGATGGCCGCCAGACCGATCCGCTCCAGGTAAGGCTCGGCTACGGCCGCGATGATCAGCAGGATCAACAGCGTGCGAACCGCCAGCAGCAGCCATTGCTCGAACTGCATCCGCCGCTGTTTCCGTTTCAGTGCCGCCAGCAGATACTCCATCGCCGCCCAAGTCATCTCCCGATACTTCCGCCGGCTCCACAAATGGATCAGAATCGGCGCAGCCGCCGCCGCCATCCAGCCGAGCATCGGCAGGCTGGTGAATCCGAAGGCGTAGAGGGCGGAGGAAGGCATGGCTACATCCTCGACGCCAGGTAACTCGACAACACCACGTCCAGCGACTGATCGGTGCGCATTTGTACGTAGTCGATCTGGTGCATGCGGCAGCCGTGTTTGATTCGGCGGACGAATCGGCCGAACTCTTCCAGGTAGGCCTTGCGCAACGCGCGGGGCTCGGCGATCACCTCGGGTAGTTGCTCCAGGCCGCGGAAGAGCGTCGTCTGGCGGAAGGGGAAATCCAATTCGGCCGGGTCGAGCACGTGCATCAGGATCACTTCGTGGCGGCGGTGGCGGAAATGCTTCAGCCCGGCCATGATCTGCTCGACGTCGTCGAACAGATCGCTGAAGATCACCACGATGCCTCGCTTCTTCAGCCGCTCGGCCAGATCGTGAAAGATGGGCCCTACGTTGGTCTTCCGCCGGGCGGTCGTGGTCTCCATCACGTGGACGAGTTGCTTGATGTGCGAGGGGCTGCTGGCCGCACGGATCAACGCTCGAAGCTCGTCGTCGAACGTAGCCAGTCCCACGCTGTCTTGCTGCTGAAGGATCAAGTAGGCCAAGGCCGCCGTCGCACACTGGGCGTACTCCAGCTTCGACATGGCCGCGGCCTCGCTCTTGTAGAGCATGCTCTCGCTGGTATCCAACAGCAGATAGCAGACCAGGTTCGTCTCTTCCTCGAACTGCTTGAGATAGTATTTGTCGGTCCGTCCGAAGACCTTCCAGTCGAGGTGCCGCAGGTCGTCGCCCGGTGCGTACTCGCGATGCTCGGCAAACTCGATCGAGAAGCCATGGAACGGGCTGCGATGGACCCCCGAAACGTACCCTTCAACGATCAGCCGGGCGCGCAACTGGAGCCCTTCGAGCCGGGCCAGCATCTTCGGGTCCAGGTACTTTTGCGAGTTTTCCACGCCCTCAATCCTCCCCCGCCTCTTCCGCGCGAAACACTTCCGGCAGCTTTCCACTCTTGGCCGCCTGCCGCTGGTCGTCGGCGATCGTCTCGATCAACCGGCGGACGATCTCGTCCGTCTTGACGCCCTCGGCCTCGGCGTTGAAATTCGTCATGATCCGGTGCCGCAACACGGGGGCCGCCACCGCACGGACGTCGTCACACTCGGCGTGGAACCGCCCGTGCAACACGGCCCGGGCCTTCGCACCCAAGGTCAGATATTGGCTCGCCCGCGGCCCGGCGCCCCAGCTTACGTACTCGCGGATGAACCCGGGCACGTCACCAGTGTCCCTTGCTGCCGGCGGCACCGCATCCGGGCGGGTCAGCCGTGCCAGCTTCAAGGCGTAGCGAATCACATGATCGGCCACCGGCACGCGGCGGACGATCTTCTGCAACGCAAGGATCTGTTCGCCGGTAAGCGTCGGCGTGACCTTCGCCTCCACGTCGGCAGTGGTCCGCCGCACGATGTCGAATTCCTCCTGCTCGCTCGGATAATCGACGTAGGTGTTGAACATGAAACGGTCCAACTGGGCCTCGGGCAAGGGATAAGTCCCCTCCTGCTCGATGGGATTCTGTGTGGCGAAGACCAAGAAGGGGAGATCGAGATCGTAGGTCG
>JABMRB010001017.1 GCA_013202865.1 Candidatus Nealsoniibacteriota bacterium
AAGCGAAGTCTACGGCGAGACGGCCGACGAGGGGTGCGGCGGGCCGATACCGATTGCCGGCAACGCGGGCGACCAGCAGGCGGCCACGTTCGGCCAGGCGTGTTTCGAGCCCGGCTCGGCAAAGAATACTTACGGCACCGGTTGCTTCATGTTGTTGAACACGGGCGAGAAACCGGTGCCCTCGCAGAACAACCTCCTAACGACGATCGGCTGGGGACTCGACGGCAAGGTGACCTATTGTCTGGAGGGTTCGGTCTTCATCGCCGGGGCGATTGTGCAATGGCTGCGCGACGGGCTGGGGTTGATCGAGACGTCAGCCGACGTCGAGCAGTTGGCCGCCACGGTGGACGACTCCGGTGGCATCTACATGGTGCCGGCACTGGTCGGGCTCGGGGCGCCGCATTGGGACCCTTACGCCCGCGGCGCGATCCTCGGCATCACCCGCGGCACCACGGCCGGGCACCTTGCCCGAGCTGCCGTCGAGTCGATGGCGTATCAAACTCGGGACGTGCTCGACGCAATGCAGAAGGACGCGGGGATCGAACTGGCCGAGTTGAAAGTCGACGGCGGGGCGTCGGCCAACGAACCGTTGTTGCAGTTTCAGGCCGACCTGCTCGACGTCCGAGTCCGCCGCCCCGTCGTGGCCGAGACGACCGCCCTGGGCGCCGCCTATCTGGCCGGACTGGCCACCGGATACTGGCAGGACACAGCCGACGTGACTCGCAATTGGGCGCTGGACCGGGAGTTTCGGCCGGAAATCTCGGCCGAGCGACGAGCGGCCCTGTACGGGCGGTGGCAGAAGGCGGTCGAGAGATCCCTTGATTGGGGGGGGTAATGGCGTGCATGTCTGCGACGTACAATTGACTGACAATACAAAGCCGCGACCGCTGGTCGCGAAACAAAGTTGCGACCGTTCTGGCGCGACCAACGGTCGCGGCTTTGTGATGGCGTGTAATCCAACCCGTGGGATAGAAAAATGCTCGAACTTGTTGATCTGGATAACGAGATCCCTAAGGAAACCTACCGGCAGGTCTTTCCCGAGTTGGAGGCTCGGCTGGGGGAGTGTCAGCGGGCGGCCCGAGCGGCGGGTGTGCCGGTGGTGATTATCTTCGAGGGTTGGGACGCGGCCGGCAAAGGCACGATCATCAACCGCTTGACCCAGGCGCTCGACCCCCGCGGTTTCAAGGTGCTTCCGATCAGCGCGCCGACGGAAGACGAAGGGCACCATCCGTGGATGCGGCGTTTCTGGAACGCGTTGCCGGCCGCGGGAAGCTTCGCCATCTTCGACCGCTCGTGGTACGGACGCGTGCTGGTCGAGCGGATGGAGAAGCAGGTACGCAAGCAGCAATGGAAACGGGCGTACGAGGACGTCGAGCAACTCGAACGGCAATTGGCCGACGACGGCGCGGTGATCGTCAAGTTCTGGCTGCACATCGGCAAGAAGGAACAGAAGAGGCGGTTCAAGAAGCTCGAAAACAACCCGGCCACCGCATGGAAGGTGAGCAAGCGGGAGTGGAAGAACCATCGTAAGTACGAGCAGTGGCAAGAGGCGGTCGAAGAGATGCTCGAGCGGACCGGCACGGCCTACGCCCCCTGGACCGTCGTCGAGGCCACGCAGGGCCGCTACGCCCGGGTGAAGGTTTTCGAGACGATCGTTCAGACGGTCGAGAGCGAACTTGAGCGCCGCGCGGCAACGCCCAAGATCGAGCCGCAGCCGATGCCTGCCCCGGAGGAGTCGGCCACGCGGCAGCAGACGATTCTCGATCGGGTCGACTTGAGCCTTTCGTTGGAGCGCGACGAGTACGATCGGGAACTGGACGACTTGCAGGCGCGGCTCTTTCACCTCGAGCACGAGTTGTTCGTTGCCCGGGTGCCGGCGGCGATCGTCTATCAGGGTTGGGACGCGGCCGGCAAGGGAGGCAATATCAAGCGGCTTACCCGCGGCCTGGACCCCCGCGGCTACGAGGTGGTTCCCGTAGCCGCCCCCACGGCCGAAGAGCGAGCCCATCATTATCTCTGGCGCTTTTGGAAGAACGTCCCTAAAGCGGGGCATATCACGATCTTCGACCGCTCCTGGTACGGACGCGTGATGGTTGAGCGGGTCGAGGGCTTTTGCAGCGAAGACGAGTGGAAACGGGCGTATCGCGAGATCAACGAGTTTGAACGTCAACTCGCCGATTTCGGCACCGTGATCGTCAAGTTCTGGCTGCAAATCGACCAGCAGGAACAGCTCCGCCGGTTCGAGGCCCGTCAGCAGACGACCGTCAAGCAGTGGAAGATCACCGACGAGGACTGGCGGAACCGCGAGAAGTGGGACCGCTATGAAGAATCGGTGGTCGACATGCTCCAGCAGACCAGCACAACCTACGCCCCCTGGACTATCCTGGAAGCCAACTGCAAGCTCCACGCCCGGATCAAGGCCCTGCGAACCGTGGCCGAGGCGTTGGAGAGCGCGTTGGAAAGCCACTACTCGGATTCGTAGACGGTCTTTTCTGTGATTACCTTGTGCATCGCCACGTCGTGTGGGTGCATGGGGACCGTTGCGAAGAGTTGGCACTCGAAGGCGAAGGCGACGAGCGTCGCATCGGGGCGGACCTCAGCGAGCAGGCGGTCGTAGTATCCCTTGCCGTATCCGAGTCGGCCGCCCGTGCGGTCGAAGGCCAGACCGGGAACCACGATCAGATCCAACTGCCGGGCGTCGACCTTTCGATCCTCCCGACCACGCAGTGCCAGTTTCGGCTCGAGAATCCCCCACGTGCCGGTGGCCAATTCGTCCATGCTTCGCAGAGGAAACAGCTCGATCCGATCAGCGCCCCTCGCTGCCGGCGGCACAGCATCCCTCG
>JABMRB010001018.1 GCA_013202865.1 Candidatus Nealsoniibacteriota bacterium
ACGGCATGTTGCTGATAGGCCGCATCACCACCCCAGAAACGCCGCGCCTTCCACGGTCGGGGTAGCGTTTCCAAAACGCGGAGATACTTGATCGTGCCGCGAGGCACGTCGCCGAGCCCCTCGTATACGTCGCTCATGGCCAGTGTGGCCGGCGCTTCCTCGTTGTGAACCGACGGCAGCAACGGCGGCCGTGGCCGCGATCGCAGCGGAATCGGCTGCCAGCAGGAAGTCTCCTCGTCCTGCAAGATTTCCACGCGGTTGCCGAATTCGTCCAACAGGTACAGCCCCCAGGCCTTGACGTCGTTGTACGGCTTGTCCGGATTGCAGCCGACCAGGAAGAACTTATCGGTAAGCGGTTGGGCATCGATGTAGAGCGGGCCGTTGTAGTCGCGCACCCAACGTCCGCCGCGAAGGTGGTTGTAGCCGTGCTCTTGCAGGATGTCGATGTCCGGCGTGATGTAGGTCATCGGCTCGCGAGTGCGAATCGGGTGGCTGATGTCCAGCCGAATCACGGTGCCCACGCCCAGCGGCATGTGCGGAGCGCCGATCACGACGAACCGGTCGTTGAACCCGGGAATCGCCCGGCCGTGGAGCATGGTGTCGGGAAACGTGATATCGTTGCCAAAGATCTCGACCGAGCCGCTCCCGTCGGGACGCATCGCCCAGAGGCATTTGATCACCACGTCGGCCTTGTCGACGTATTCCCAGCGGGTGTAAAGAATCCGCCCGTCGTTCATCACGCTTGGCGACGCCTCGCTCACGGGGCTGCCGGAGAGCACCTCCATGTTGCGGCCGTCGGCGTCCATCCGGTAGAGCGTGGTGGTGGTGAACAGATCGGGCGCGTCGCAGAGGATGCCCCGTTCGCAACGCGTGGAAATGAAGCAGATGCCGTCGTCGGGCAGATAGCAGGGATGCATGTCGTCGGTGTGGTGCTGGTACTCCTCGTTGATCTTGTACTTCTTCACCCGCGCCGCCTCGTCGGGCGGGTCGAACGTCAACTGGCGGAGCCCTTTTCCGTCGACGCCCACCTCGTAAATGCGGAAGCCCTTGCCGATCGCGGCCTTGTAGTCGAAGAGCACGCGCCGGCCGTCGAAGGAGAGATCGAAGCGGCCGAAGATGCCGCCTTCGAGCGAAGGTGCTAACTCCGTCACCTCGCCGTCGGCCATCGACAAGACGCACAAGTTGCCGCCGAACTTCTTGCAGCCGTTGATGTAGTCGGTGTAGTAGTGATTGGCCTGGTACGTGTAACGCCGAATGAACAGCAGCTCATCGAAGTCCAGCAGCGGGTTGTCGTCGACCAATGCCCGGTGGCGAAGTTCGTCGAGTGCTTCGGCCGCTGCTTCTACCGCTTGCGGCTTCGCATCGTCGGGGCCCAATTCCCGCTCGATCGCGTCGACCCGGGCAAGATACTCCTTGCCGTGGGGATACCGCTCCGAGAACTTCCCGGCAAGGTGAGCAACCGCTTGTCGCAGCCCGTCGATGTTCAACTTCGATCGTCGCGCCGCGGCCTCTCCGGGAGCCATCGGAAAGACGGACTGCTCGGGTGGCTTCTCGCTCGACGAAACGCAAAGCGCCTTCAGGTGCGGCATCATACGGTCGGTGGCGATGCGGATCCGTCGAGGGCCCTTGTCCAACGCGAACGGCCCGTACGTCGTCCATGCGAGATCCGACGGCATGAATCCGCCGGTCGTTTCACCGAGCACCTCGCCGGGCTGGTCTTGCCCGTCAACGCTCAGCCGGCAGGGCCGACGCTCGCCGCTGCAGTAGAGGAAATGCACGTGGTAGCTTCCGCCGGATACCTTGGCGGTCCACTCCATGAAGCCTTTGGTGCCCACGCAGAGCGTCAGGTCGCCGAACTGAGGATACTCGGGCGAGATGTTCTGCGATCGGGCGGAAAGGTCACGGGCAAGGACAGCGACCTCCTCGGCCGGCACCGCCTTGGAAATCCCACAGACGGCCAGCAGCACGACGCAAGCGATTCTACTCATCAAGTCATCCTTCCGATTGGCGAGCCGCCAGGTTCATCCCGGCGCAGTCATGCGGGTGCGTGCAACGTACGTGTACCGGATGCTGTGGTGCGTTTCACGCACCCTACGACGATTCTCCCTTGGACGGCAGTTGAAGTCAATCGGAGCATCCGCCCAGCGAGCCCATCCTCCGGCGCATGAAAAAAACCCGCGCACCTGAATGCAACGGGCTTAGACTGCTTTACTACGAGAGCACAAGCTCCCCACCTTACCATACCCACCCGCCTGCGAAGCGAGCGGCCGGTCTTGTTTTCAATCAATTCACACGCGGACCGTACTCGGTCGTTAGCGGCGTCGACGCACCGCGAACAGGCCGAGACCGGCCAAGCCGAGCAGCACAAAGGTGCTGGGTTCGGGAACGGGAACCGAGACCGAGCCGCCGATGACTTTCTGCTCATCGAAGACCTGACCGGACTGCGCATGGTTGCGGTTGTTGTCCAATAAATTCACCACTCCATTGCGGGTGTCTACGTAGATGTTCCCAGCCTCACCATCGTAAGTTCCGCTGGCGATCAAGGCGGGAACGCTCCAACTGTCAGGGCCCATCGTGCCAATGATGTTTGTCATGCTGCCGGCAGCGACGCCAAAATCAGTAACTACTGCGTCGCCCACGGAAGTCGTCACCAGACCGCCACGAAGACCCATTCCATTGGCGCCGTCATTGCGGCTGACCGTGAACCCCCACATCTGGGCGCCGTCAAATCCTCTGGGCAACTCCAAAGTCGACCCGGTGATCGCAAGGTCCCCGTCCGCGGTTACGTCGAACCATATCGACGAGATCCCGTCGTTGTCCGAGCCACCATCGACCTTGGCAAAGGCTTCCCACGTTTTTGCCACCTCATCTGCCTCGACAGTCAAGGTGATGGTTGCGGCCTGGGACATGACTGCCATGCCAAACACCAGTGCAATTGCAAGTAACGCTCTCATAGTTGTCCTCCGTTCGTAGTAAGTAATCGCTGAAATTCTGAGTAAACACTAAGAAGTTGAAGATTGTCGTCTTCTGCGTGCAGCCGCCAGCGCGCCGAACGCGGCCGCGATTGCAAGCAGGGTTAGGGTTTGCGGTTCGGGGATCGCGGCCATCTGACTCGGGGATTCGACTGCTCCGGCGATGTCGCCGAAGGAGGCCTCCAGAATCATGTAGTCGCCGAAATCCACGTCGCCATCGAAATCGAAATCGCCGTCTGAATACTCGCCGGCGCCGCCGAACGAGGCCTCCAGGATCATGTAGTCGCCGAAGTCCACGTC
>JABMRB010001019.1 GCA_013202865.1 Candidatus Nealsoniibacteriota bacterium
GTGCATGGACAAACCACCGACCCCCCCACCCTATGGAGGGATGCAGGGCCGTACTCCGTTGGCGTTTGAGCTTCACGTAGCTGGATTCGCAAGAATTCAGTCGTTGCCGCATTTGACTAAATTCTCGCGAATCCAGCTACCCGTCAGCGCCAACAGCCCGCCCAACAGCATTGCCAACGTCCCCGGCTCGGGAACGGCCGCCGCGGCGTCACCCGTGTAGTCCGCGTTGCCGAAATTTGCTCGCAACGCGGCCCAGTCGCTCAGCCCGACCTTGTCATCGCGCCAGGGATCGAAGTTACCGTTGGTCCAGGCCTTCCCGGTGCCCGAATTGCCGAAGTTGGCACGCAACGCGGCCCAATCGCTCAGCCACACTTTCCCGTCGCCGTCGGCGTCACCGCCCAGCGCGATGAACAATGTGACGTCCACGCCGGCGGCCGTCTCGCTGACGTCCCTCAGAAAGGCGCCTTGGCCGACGTGTGAGGTCGCATCCGTCGCAGGCGTTGGCACAACGGCGGCAAACCCGCCTGTGACGGCCCCGTTCGGGCTGTTGACAATCGTTCGCGAGACGTCGGGGGCCCAAGAACTGGCGTCGGCGCGGTCGGTAGCGCCGACGGCAAGCGTTCCGCCGAGATGCAACGAGCCGTCCGTAGCGACCTCGATCACGCCGGCCGCCGTATCGGCCAGGCTTACCTTGGCGGCATAGATTGCCGAATTCGCCAGCGTCATCTGGCCTTCGCCGACCGTCACCATGCCCGTGCTACCCAGCGGTGCGAGCGTCCCGGTCACCAGCACGTCGCCGTCAATCGTTGCGCCGGGGCCTGCATCGACCGAATCGAGCGTCCCGCCATCGGCTCCTGCGATCAGCCGTGCATTCTGCCCGAGAACCAGCTTCGTGCCCGGGTTGAAGTTCGTCGACTCGAAGACGTTCAGCGTCGCGGCGTCGGCCACCGCGACTATACCGCCGTCCTCGACGATCAACGTCCGAGCCCCGCGATCCGCGGCAACCGTGACCGTATCGGTCCTGACGACCGCGTGTGTGCGTCGCTCCATGGGAAACAGCTCATGTGGATTGCTGCCGATGTCCAGCCAACGGGATTTGCCACTGCCGCCGTCGACGTCGGCCCATTGCCCGTCCCCGCCGCCGTCCCATGTAAGCCGGTAGATCTCAGTGACGGGCATGCCGCTGACGACGACGTTGTCGAATATCACATGTTCGCTGGCCGCACTGGGATCCGCGTCGAGCACCACCCTAAGCGTGACCATGTTGTCGGGAATCAGGCCCATCGGGGACACGAACGTGGTAAACGGCCCGTGTTCGCCGCCAAGATCGAGTGCGGTGCAAGCGGCGCCTTGGATCTCCAGCCAGAAATACTCGCGCTCCGTACCACCGTTGGGCGTCGCAAGGACACTAAGGTCGATATCATCCGCACCCTCAAACCCGGCGCCGATATCCCACACGCGCACGTCGACCGACACCTGCAAATCGATGTAGTCCTGCACGTTGATCGGCTCACTGAAGATATCCACAGCGGCCTGATTGACGTGGAGTTGGTGGGTGTTGGCCGGGTCGTTGGGATCGGTGGACTGGTCGGTCACTTCTGCGGTGGTGGTATCGCCGCCGGTAACCGACCATGCCAGTTCGCTGTCACCGGGGCCCCGTGCAAACAACTGGGCGCCGGCGGAGACCTCCTCGAAGCCGGTCGACGTCTCGGGCGTCACGTCGCCGTAGGGCAGAGGAGTCTCGTGGCCGAACAACGCAAGGTCCATCCCCAAGTCCACGCTGTTGGGGGCGGCCTGATGGATTTCGACGGCGATCAGATTGTCGTCGCCGACGTGCAGCAACGCGCCGGGCACGAACAGTGTCTCGTAAAACGTGCTTTCGGCGGCGGCGCCGCTGACGAATGATTCGGCGTAGGTGCCATAGGCGGCGTACGGGTCCAGGTTGTCGCGGCGGACTTCCGTCCCGTTGATGTAGACGGCCGCCCCGTCGTCGCGAATGAGTTGCAGACTGAGGTGCTGGATGTTCGCCAGATCCTCGGCCGTCACGGTGAATCTCTGCCGGAAGTAGGTGGTGGGGAACTTGTCGGCCGGATAGCCGTAGTCCAGCGAAGTTACGGTGTTGGCGTTGTTGTAACCGAGCTCTGCCAGCGCCGAGTCCCATCCGCCGTCGTCATATTCGGGGCCGCGCCACACGGTTCCTAGATCCCTTCCCGTGTCGCTGTAGAACCATTCGGAGCCGGCATCGACCAGCGGCCCGGCGTACAACCTGCCCGTCATCGACAGCGCCACGATCCCCATGGCCAGGACGTGAACAAGCCTCCGCCGACAGCAATTCATCTGTTCGCTCTGTTCGCCAATTACGGGGACCGAGTGCCAAAGCGGCGTAATCCACGCCGCCCCCCTACATATACGAGTCTACCAAAACCGCCTCGACGGGTCAACTTGGTGGATGGTGGGGAGTGGGGAGTGGGGAACGACTTCAAACGCCCCCCGACTGCGTTCGGGGGGGCTGCGCCGGCGCAAACCCGCACCACCCCCCGCAACGCAGGCCAGGGGCGTTTTCAGATCACTTTCCACTTTCGATCGCCCAACGCCCGGGTCAGCAACGCGCCGTGAATGCACAGTTCTCCACTCTTCCCTGCCGGATGTCGCCGTGCCGGCGACCGCTAAACGGCGTACCTGTCGAACACTCTTCCTTCTCTTCCTTTTTCCCTCTTCCCCCCTTTCCCATCTTCCCGTTCTCTGTCTTCCGCTCTTCCCTTCAACATTTCGGAGTTCCTTGTTCGATATTCTGCGGTTCTCTTTCCCTGTTCATCGCCCAACGCACCGTGAGGGCACAGTTTCCCGGGATTCCATGTCGGGGCGTCCCCCGGCAGTGGTGGTCGCAGTGGATCGCTCTGAACAGTTTTTCCACGCTGCCGACGTCGCCTAAGGTGAGCTTGCCCGGTTTTGTCACGGCAAACTCGGCGGGTATTTCCGCAGAATCACCCGGTGGCAAAACGAAATCCGAAAAACTTTCTTCCGATCCGCCCGCGCTGGTTTGACAGCACCGCTAGCAACGCTAGAATCACACTTATTGATTGAGACACGGCAAGCAAGGAACCAAGACGGCGTCGGTCGTCGAAAAGCGCGTCCTTTTTCCGAACCTGTTCCGGGTGCTGCTGGGGTGAGCCATATCTGGCTTTAGTGGTGGAATTTCACGGAGGATGGTGCGCGCTGGGGATGGATCTCTAGTGAGCTTCTGCGATAAGGAAATCGTACCGGCCCTGCACGGAGCGCTCCGCGAGGCGGTCGGGCAGAACCGTTTTGAACTCTGGTTCGGCGCCCATACCCGATTGCAGTTCGACGGGCGCACGCTCACCTTGGCCGTACCTAACCAATTCTTCCTCGACTGGATCCGCTCGAATTTCCGTCTGCAGATCGAGACGGCCTGTCGAAACACTCTCGGGCAGTGCCCGGCACTGAAGTTCCTTGTTGACGCCACGCTGGAGGATACCCCAACCCAACCAGAGCCGGCCCAACACGATGGCGAGGCCGAGGTGGACGACGGCGACCAACCGGTGGTGGCAAGGGTGGGCCCCGCCACGCCGCCATCGCAGGGAACGTCGAAAGATCCGGCGCCCGATCCCCCGCGACGCCGGCTGGCTTCGCTCTCGCGGTTCGTTGCCGGCACGGTGAACCGGCTGCCGCTGGCTTCCGCCGAAACGGTGGCACAGCGGCCCGGCGAAATGTCGCCCCTGTTGTTCCACGGGCCGACCGCCGTGGGAAAGACACACCTCTTGGAAGGGATTCTGTCGGCCGCCCGCAACGCACGCCGGGGAATCACGGCCGTCTATCTTTCGGCCGAGCAGTTCACCACCTACTTCCTCGAGGCGCTCCGCGGCAGCGGGTTGCCCAACTTCCGCCGCAAGTATCGCAACGTCGAACTATTGATTATCGACGATCTGCAATTCTTCGCCGGCAAACGGGCCACCCAGATCGAACTGCTGCACACCGTCGACACGATCCTGCGACAACGGCGGCAACTGGTTCTGGCGGCCGACCGTCCACCCTCGGAATTGGCCGAGTTCGGACCCGAGCTTACCACCCGGCTGCAAAGCGGGCTGGTCTGCCCGGTCGAGCCACCCGACTATGCGTCCCGGCTGCAAATCGTCGCACAACTGGCCCAGCAGCGCAATCTCTGCGTGCCACCGGACGTACAAACGTTCGTCGCCTCGCGGCTGACCTCACACGCCCGCGAACTCTCCGGGGCACTGTGCCGCCTGCAGGCCACCAGCCAGGCGCTAGGCCAACCGATCGATCTAACCATGGCCGAAGAGGCGTTGTCCGAGATGGTTCGCCACAGCGGGCCGGCCGTGCGGTTGCCCGACATCGAACGGGCCGTGTGCGACGTCTTCGGGCTCGAATCCGGCACGTTGCATTCCGGGGCCAAGGCCAAGCGGGTCAGCCACCCGAGAATGCTGGCGATGTGGCTTGCCAGAAAACACACCCGGGCCGCCTTGAGCGAGATCGGTCAATTCTTCGGCCGCCGCAGTCACAGCACCGTGATTTCCGCCCAGCGGCGAGTCGACGGCTGGATGGCCGATGGCCAAACGATCCGCCTGGCCGACGCCACCTGGGACGTCGACGACGCCATCCGCCGCGTCGAGCGCCATCTGCGGGCCGGGTAACGATTGCATGGTCGCTCTGTGGGCAGCGTGCTTCTCTACTCCAGCGACGGCTTGACGATCTCTCCGCGCGCCTGCGCCCCCGTGTCTTCATACGCGCCGAAGAAGTCCGAATTGCAGTCCAGCCAGAGGGTAATGCGGCGGAATTCCGTCGGCGAGAGCTTCACGTCGTAATGGCCCCCTTCGGGTGTTCTACTGTCGAGCAGTTCTATCAGTTTCGAGGCCTTGGCCCCGAACTTGCCCGGCACGGTCCGCGCGGACGTCCAGCCGTCGTAGCCCGGATGGAACTTCGCCCCGAAATGAAACGCGTATGGGTACAGGTTGCGATACGATGCGTACCAGTGGTATTGGTCCTTTTGCCAGTCGCCCGCTGCCAGGTCGATGACCTTCGCTTGGCCGGCCTTCTTGGCGTGACACTCGACACAGTGCTTGTCGAGCACCGGCTGCACCAGCCGGGGGTAGCTCAGCGGATGGGAGCCCTCGACTTCCGGTCGAATGTCCGACGGCGTGCGGCGCAACGCGAGCCCGCGTTGCTTGACGGCGGCGGGCGAAACCCGTTCCCTGCGGTTATGGCAGCCGGCACAGACGAGCTTCTCTCCGGCGCGTACGTAAGTGGCGCTGCGCATCGATTGCACGGCCAAGCCTCGGCCGTCCAACGCCTGGAAAAAGACTTCCTTGCCCGGTGGCAGATAGAAATGGGCACTCCCGTCCTCTTCCACCGGCACCGTACCCAGCACCGCCCGGGCGCTCGTTTCGCAGCCGTAGCCGATCTGTGGTTGATGGTGTTGTTCAGTGCTCTTCGGCAAAACCTGAACGATGCGCAGGGCCTCGATCTTTTCACCGGGCGGGAACGGGTAGAGACTGTCGTACACGTCCATCAGGCCAACGACGCCCATCTCGCGCATGCCCGGGCTTTGGGCATCGAGCGGATGCTCGGCACCCACTTTGTCGTAGGTTGGGTTGGCCACCAGCCGCGCCGGTTCACCAACCGCGGGAACCAGCGGGGGAACCGGCCGCGACCTCAGCGGCACCGGTCCAAGGCAGGCGATTTGCGGATCCCAATAGAGGAGCTCGCGGTTGCCGAA
>JABMRB010001020.1 GCA_013202865.1 Candidatus Nealsoniibacteriota bacterium
CGGTTGCTGTCACTTGGCCCATTATACCCCAGAGGTTGTGAATCAACGGGTACGATGGGCCCCCGAGCCCGCCGAAGAGTCGAAATCCCCAAAAATCGACGGCCTCGCAGCGCCATCGGACAGGTTGTTTCCGAACGATTCACAACCACCGACACCTGCCCCCCAGTCCCTCCCCACAATCACAAAATAAACTTGCTCAAGTCTTCGTCCTGCGAGATCTCGTCGAGGCGTTCTTTGACGTAGGCGGCGTTGATCTCGACGCGGCCCATCTTCATGTCGGGGGCCTCGAAACTGAGTTCTTCGAGCATCCGCTCCATGATCGTGTAGAGCCGCCGGGCACCGATGTTCTGGGTCGTCTGGTTCACGTCGTAGGCGTACGTAGCCAGCGACTCGACCGCATCGGCTGTGAAGGTGATCTTCACGCCCTCGGTCTTCAGCAACGCCTGATATTGCTTGGTCAACGCGCCTTTCGGCTCGGTCAGAATCCGCACGAAGTCGTCTTTGGTCAGGTCGTTGAGTTCCACGCGGATGGGGAACCGCCCCTGCAACTCGGGCATCAGGTCGCTCGGCTTGGCGCGATGGAACGCCCCGGCCGCAATGAACAGGATGTGATCGGTCTTGACGAGCCCGTATCGGGTCTGCACGGTCGTCCCCTCGACGATCGGCAGCAGGTCGCGTTGCACGCCCTGACGCGAGACGTCGGCGCCGTGGGCGTGCTCGCTGGCTACGACCTTGTCGATCTCGTCGATGAAGATCAGGCCCATGTTCTCGGCCAGTTCGATGGCCGTCGCCTGGACGGCCTCCTGGTTGATCAGCGCGTCGCACTCCTGCTCGAAGAGCACGTTACGGGCCTCGGCTACCGACATCTCCCGCCGCGCGGTGTGCTTGGGCAGGATCTTGTCGAACATGCCTTGCAGGTCGACGTCCATCTGCTCCATGCCCATGCCGGTAAACATCATCGGCGTGCCCTTCTGCTCCAATTGCAACTCGACCCGCTTGTCGTCGAGTTGCCCGGCCTCAAGCTTCGCGCGCATCTTTTCTTTGGTGCGTTCGTGCCGCTCGGGCGAATCGGGACTATCGGGCGTGGCGTCGAACGACGGCGGTGTCGGCACGAGCAGGTCGAGCAACCGCCCCTGCACGCGTCGCCGGGCCTCCTCTTCGATGCCGACGCGCTCCAACTCGTGGACCAGTCCGATGGCGTTCTCGACCAACTCGCGGACCATGCTCTCCACGTCGCGGCCGTAGTAGCCGACCTCGGTATACTTACTGGCCTCGACCTTGATAAACGGAGCCTTGGTCAGGGCGGCCAGCCGCCGGGCGATCTCCGTCTTGCCGACGCCGGTTGGGCCGATCATCAGGATGTTCTTCGGCGCTACCTCGCGGCGCATCTCGTCGTCGAGCTGCTGTCGCCGCCAACGGTTGCGGATGGCAATCGCCACCGCCCGTTTTCCGTCGTCCTGGCCGATGATATGCCGCTCCAACTCGGCCACGATCTGCCGAGGGGTCAAGTCTCGCACGCCAACTCCTCCACCACGATGTTATGGTTCGTGTATACGTCGATGTCCGCGGCAATCTCCATCGCGGTGCGGACAATCTCCGTGGCCCCCAGATCGCTTCGGGCGATCAGCGCTCGGGCCGCCGCCACCGCGTAATTACCACCCGAGCCGATCCCCAACACGCCATCGGTCGGTTGGATCACGTCGCCGGTGCCGGTTACCAACAGCGTGTGCTTCACGTCGACCACGACGAGCAGCGCTTCGAGGCGTCGCAACACGCGGTCGGTTCGCCACTCCTTGGCCAGCTCGGTTGCAGCCCGGGGAACGTTTGCCGGAAAGTCCTTCAGCTTGGCCTCGAACCGTTCCAGCAGCGCGAAGGCGTCGGCCGTGGCGCCGGCAAAACCGGTGATCACCTTGCCGTCCAGCAGCCGGCGAATCTTGTTCGAGTCGGCCTTCATGATCGAATCACCCAGGGTCACCTGGCCGTCGCCGCCCAGCGCTACGACGCCGCGGTGGCGAACGGAGAGAATTGTTGTAGAGCGTACTTTCATGGTTCTTTGAGCAGGTGTGGGAACTTCCGATGGTCGGGAACCAACCAATATGGCGGAAATCGCGCTGCGGCACCAGGGTCGAGGCCGGTTGGCACTCTCGATGTGGGAAACAGCAGAACAACGGGTTTTCGCGAGCGAAACGATGTCCACTCCCCCCGAACGAAGTATTTCTCGCCGCGGATTTGCGGATTTCGTCCTGAGTTTTCCCGTCGGTAGCAAAAAACGGTTGCGTGGGAGGTTCGGGGAGGTTAGTGTAGATGCTTAGGTTATCCAAGATGCGGCGACGTGCTGACCGCTTGGATGGGGTAGTTTGATCGATTAGAATGAGGACTTTGTTGGTTTCCCTTTATCCCAGTTGGAACAGGAGGATTGTCGCATGAGACGACGATTGTTTATTGTGTCGGCGATGGCCGTTGCGATGTTGCTGGTGGCCGCCGATTCGGTGTTGGCCGCCCGCTGCTTCGACCGGCTGCTGAGCCGTTGCCGCGTTCGCTGTTGTGCGCCTGTCTGCAAGGCACCGTCGGCTTGTGAGCCGGCGGCTTGTGAGCCGGCGGCTTGTGGGCCGGTCAAGGTGATGGACGTTGCCCCGACCGAGGGCGGAGAAGAAGGCGTCAGTGGCGCCGTAACGCCCGACGACACGCCGCCGGTCGATCCGCCGACCGTACCGCCGGACACCACCGACCCGCCAGTGGTTGATCCGCCGGTGACCGATCCGCCCGTGGTTGACCCGCCGGTGGTTGACCCGCCTGTGGTTGACCCGCCTGTGGTTGACCCGCC
>JABMRB010001021.1 GCA_013202865.1 Candidatus Nealsoniibacteriota bacterium
AAGGTGTTCGACCTGGGGGCGAAGATGACCGACCCGATCAACCTCTCGATCGGGCAGCCCGATTTCGACGTGCCCGAGCCGGTCCGGCAGGCGGCCGTCGACGCGATCGGTAGCGGGAAGAACGGCTACGCCCTGACGCAAGGGATGCCCGTGCTGCGCGAGAAGCTGCAGGCCGAGATCGACGCGAAGTACGGCCACGACGACCGCGAGGTGTTCGTCACCTGCGGGACCAGCGGCGGGCTGATGCTGACGATGATGACGCTGTTGAACCCGGGCGAAGAAGCGATCGTGTTCGATCCGTTCTTCGTGATGTACGACGCGTTGATCGGCGTGGCCGGCGGCAAGACCGTTTACGTCGACACGTATCCCGATTTCCGTATCGATCTCGACCGCGTGGCCGACGCGATCACGCCGCGGACCAAGCTGATCTGTTTCAACAGCCCGGCCAACCCGACCGGCGTGGTGGCTACGCCCGAGGAGGTCCGCGGTCTGGCCGAGTTGGCGGCCGAGCGAAACGTGGTGCTGCTGAGCGACGAGATCTACCGCGAGTTCTGCTTCGACGCGGCGGCCACCTCGCCGGCCCAGTTCAACCCGCAGACGCTGGTGGTCGACGGCTTCAGCAAGAGCCACGGTATGCCCGGCTGGCGATTGGGATTTGCCCACGGCCCGGCGGCGATCATCCGCGAGATGACGAAGTTGCAGCAGTACAGTTTCGTCTGTGCCCCGCACCCGTTCCAATGGGCCGGCGCCGCGGCGATGGATTTTGATATCACGCCCCAGATCGACGCCTACCGCCGCAAGCGGGACCTGATCTACGAGGGGCTGCGCGAAGATTACGAATTGGTCCGTCCCGGCGGCGCGTTTTACGCCTTCCCGAAGCTCCCCTGGGGCACCGGCATGGAGTTCGTCCAGCGGGCGATCGAGCACAACCTCTTAATCATCCCCGGCAACATCTTCAGCCGGCAAGACACGCATTTCCGGCTTTCGTACGCGGCGGATGATGCGGTGATTGAGCGGGGGGTGGAGGTATTGCGGAAGATGGCGAAATGTAGTAGTTAGTACGTGTGGAAAATGGACGGGGCCGGCTGAGGGCAATTGGGACTCGTGCTCATGCGGATTCAAACAATCACGGTCGATAATTTCAAGTCGCTGGTCGGTTTTCGGCTCGACTTGGCGAAGTTCAACTGCCTGATCGGCTTGAATGGGTCGGGCAAGTCGACGGTGTTGCAGTTCGTCGACTTTCTGTCCCAACAGGTTCGAGGCGACTTGACTGGCTGGCTTGAGGAAAGGAAGTGGGAAGCAAGAGAGGTTCGGTCGCGGCTGACCAGGAAGAAAAACATCGAATTCGCCATAACGCTTGTGAACGGAAAAGGTGGCACAGATGTGTCGTGGAAGGCAAGCTACAATCCATGGGAGCTACGCTGCACCTCTGAGCGTATCGAGACGCCGGGAGCCGTGTTGGAAGTCAAAGACGGATCGTACAGCGTTCTCGCGTCAACGGCAGAAGGCAAGAACTCGAAGGACGTGAAGAACGAGAGGATATTGTTCAGTTATGAGGGCTCCATCCTGTCGCAGTTGCGAGAAGGTGTGCTGCCCCCGTCACTCGTTAGTTTCAAGAGCTACTTCGAGAAGGTCAAATCGCACGAATTGCTCTCCCCGGAGCATTTGCGCCGACGCACACGCGAAGCTGCCGGCTCATTGGGTCTTGGAGGGCAGAAGCTGTCAGCCTTTCTATACGAACTGGGGCCAAAGAATTGCGGGAAACTGACGGACCGTTTGAAACAAGTGTATCCACGCCTCAACGCGTTGCGCGTGAAATCGTTGCGATCTGGCTGGAAGCAACTCGATATTGTCGAGGAGTACAACCACAAGTTTCGTCGGACAGAGCTTCTTCGCACGATGACCACCGAGGCCCGTCATGTCAACGACGGAATGCTTCGTTTGATCGCACTGTTGGCGGGGCTTCAAACGGATCACCACTTCGTGTTGTTTGACGAAATCGAGAACGGGATCAACCCGGAACTGGTCGAATTCGTTCTGGACGCACTCGTTTCGGCCGAACAGCAAGTGCTCGTCACCACGCACAGTCCGATGGTTCTTAACTACCTTGAGGATGACGTGGCGAAGGCCGGTGTATTGTATTTGTACAAGACGCGGCACGGTTGCACGCAGGCCATTCCTTTCTTCTCTATCCCTTCGCTGGAGAAGAAGCTGTCCGTGATGGGGCCGGGTGAGGCGTTTGTTGATACGGACCTGATCGCGTTGGATGATGAGATTGCAGCCATGACGGGGGGCTAGGCCGATGTACTTCCTGTTCAGCGGAGAAGGACCGACCGATCTGGGTGCGTGCGACGACGGCGCATCGGTTTGCGAAGGCGACCGGTATCAACACGGCCCCATGACCGTGATTGTGGATCAAGTCGTGAACGCGCAGTGTGGCTACTCGCTTCTGGAAAAGCGCTGCTACGGGTTTCTGTCGGAGAAAGGCCTTGCCGACCTGACGTCTGAATTGAAACCGGTAAAGAGGACGTCGCCTCGGCTTCCCGGAAAGAAAGCCGCCAAAGAGACAAGGTATTTCTACCGCAACGCCCGGGCCTTTGCGCGGTATGCGAAGGAGAAGTCCGCCGCGCTGAATGATGATCTTGTCGTTGCCATTCTGTTTCGCGATTCGGACGGGACCGCATCGGCGGGACGTGGCCTTTGGGAGGACAAGAAGGATTCCATGCTCCGAGGATTCAAAGAAGAGGAATTCGCGACCGGCGTTCCGATGATACCCAAGCCGAAGTCGGAGGCGTGGCTTCTCTGCGCGTTGAAGGAAAACCCGTATCAAGGATGCGAATCCCTGGAAAATCGCTCCGGCAACGATGACTCGCCGAATTCGCTGAAAGCCGAATTGGAGACGGTACTCGGCTACAGGCCGTCGAGAGAGGATCTGTGTGAAATAGTGGGCGACCGGACCGTCGATGTCGATCGCATTGACATGCCGAGTTTTCGTGACTTCAGGACGCGATTGGAAGAGGTGATTAGTTGAAATAAGGAAAGGAACACTATGCCTTCTAATGAAGCCGAAGAACGGGGCACCCTTTCTTCCGAGCACAGAACAATGTCCGAGCCCCAATCACCCTCGCGCGAATCTGCCAACCGCATCGGACGGCACATCTCGCTGGGATTCCAGAACTACATCGATCACTGGCAGGAGTGGATTCTGCCGATGCTGCTCGCCAGCGCGATCGCGATCCTGTCGATGCTCTGTTGTTGGCTCCCCTACTTCCTCGTCCTGGGGCCGATCACCTGCGGTTTGTACTGTTGTGCAATCAGCGCGCTGAAGAATCGGCCCTTCGGCACGGCGGAGCTCAACCGGGGCTGGAAGTCGGCGGGAAGTTCCATTGCCGCGTCGCTGTTCATTAGTTTCTTGCAAGTGATTCCGGTCGTGATACTCCTGGGAGGTTTCTTTGTCTTCCTGTTTGCGTGTGGCGCGATGATGCCGAGCGGCCCGATCGACAATCCGCGCACGGCGGTGGAGACCGCAGACGACGTTGACCGGCCCGGCGACGGACCCGAGCAGTTTGAAGAGCCTCCACCAGAGGCAATCTTCGCCGTGTTATGCACCATGATGGCCTTCTACGCAGGACTCTTCCTGGCGATGATCGTTTGCTGGGCTTGGGCGCTATGGTTGACCACTCGCACGATGTTTGTCTTTCCACTGATTGCCGACGGTCGCTGTGGTTTCACCGCGGCCCTGCGCCAAAGCTGGACGCAAACGCGGCAGGGGTTCTGGGAGTTGCTGGTCATCAACCTCGTCGCCGGCTTCATCGCAATGATGGGGATGTACGCCATGTACATCGGCGTGATCTTCACGCTGCCGATCTACTTTACGATTATCGCGTCGGTCTATGAAGAACGCTTTCAGACGGCGGAAGAGCCGGGGACGGAAGAGTATGCGGGCGGCGGATCCTGATTCAGGAACGTTGCGGAAGATAATGTGCAATTAACAGGAGATTATGAATGAGACCGACTGAGACTCGACGACACGGTGGGCTTTGTATTGTTCGACTGGCCCTGGGAATGGCCGTTGTGGTCGCCCTGATAGGTGCGACGTCCACCGCGGCCGAGAAGCCCAACATCGTCTTCTTCTTGATCGACGACCTCGGCTGGATGGACTTGAGCTGTCAGGGCAACAAGCTGATCGACTCGCCCAATATCGACAAGCTGGCCGGGCAGGGGATGCGGTTTACCGACGCCTACGCGGCGGCGCCGGTCTGCTCGCCGACCCGGGCGGCGATCGCTACCGGGCAGTCGCCGGCGAGGCTACATATTACGAACCATATTTCCCGCAAGCCGTTCCTGCGGGAAGACTCGAAACTGCTGCCGGCCGAGCGGCTCGACCACCTGGCGCTGGAGCACGTCACGATCGCCGAGCGGCTCAAAGCGGCCGGCTACGCCACGGCGTTCATGGGCAAATGGCACCTTGCCCAGAGCGGACTCGGCAACCCGGAGTTCTATCCCGAGCATCAAGGGTTCGACGTCAATCTCGGCGGCTGCGGCTACGGTGGCCCGCCGGGGTATTTTGCTCCGTATCGCATCCATAACCTCCAGAGCAAGACCGACGACGAGCACCTGCCCGACCGGTTCGCCGACGAGGCCATTTCGTTCATCAGAACCAATCGCGACGGGCCGTTCATGCTGTTTCTCTGGCACTACACGGTCCATTGGCCCGTGGAGGCGCCGGAGCATCTGCTAAAGAAGTACGAGAAACGTAGCGGGCTCGGGTTGAAGGATCATCGCTACGGGGCCATGGTCGAGGCGATGGACGCGGCGGTCGGACGGGTGCTTGCTGCGCTCGACGAGTTGAAGCTCACCGAGCGGACGCTGGTCGTCTTTACGTCCGACAACGGTGCGTATGGCGGTGTGGCCGACAATCGTCCGCTGCGGGCGGCCAAGGGGCATCTCTACGAGGGCGGCATCCGGGTGCCGGCAATCGTCCGCCTGCCCGGCGTGGTGCGCCCGGGCACGCTTTGCCGCGAGCCGATCATCAGCACCGATTTCTTTCCCACCCTGCTGGCCGCCGCCGGATTGAAGCCCGACGCCGACGTGCCGGCCGACGGTGAGAACCTCCTGCCGCTGCTGAAGCAGACCGGACCGCTGAAGCGGTCGGCCATCCACTTCCACTATCCAAACTTCGCCTTTCACCGCGACAACCGGCTCGGCGGAGCGATCCGCCAGGGCGACTACAAGCTAATCGAGTTCTATGAAGACGACTCGGTCGAGTTGTACAATCTGGCCAACGATATCGGCGAGACGCGTGATCTCTCAGCCGAGATGCCGGAAAAGGCCGCCGAGATGAAGGGAAAGCTCGACGCGTGGCTGAAGGAGTCCGGTGCGAAGATGCCGCGGCCGCGGTAACAAAGCCGCGACCGGTGGTCGCGCCGGGTGGCTGGGGCAAAGCATAACGGTGCCCCAGGCCGTTCACTGCTTCAGCGAGGCAGAGCCTCGGGGCATTGCGTCCCCAGGCGGAGCCTGGGAACGAGAATCACCGCACCACCCCAACCCGGATCGACGTCCGCGGAAGCACCGCCAGGATCACCCGACGATGGCCCTGTGAGATCGGCAGCGGGAGCGGCTCACCTTGCGGGGCTGGCGGCGCTGCGACCTTACGATCGGCAACCAACCAAATCTCCACGTCTGCCTTGCGATCCGTACGCAATCGCTCGGCGTCGGCCGCGGCGGTGAGTTGCCCGCGAATCCTCAGCGTCTTGCCGCGATACGAGCGGAGGTCGTAGGCGTCCAGGCTCCAACGCTTGCCCTTGTCGTTTTGGAGGATCAGGACGTCCGAATCGGCAGCCAGCCGCCCGGTCGTGAGCAGCAGCAAGGCTAGAAGCGGCGGGATGATTCGTCGTTGGAGATTTCTTGTCACTGCACCGTTTCTGGACACCGGTAGATCGCGTATAATGGAGGATCTTTTCAAGGTCGAAGCGGATACCTTGGCGGTGGATCGGGTTCGGGCCGTCGAAGTGCCGGACGCCCTGGTGGATACCGGGGCGGTCATGCTCTCGCTGCCGAAGCGACTGATTGCCGAGTTGGGGCTGAAATCTCATCGCACTCGCCGAGTGCGAACAGTCGGCCAACGCTTGATCGGCAACCCGGAGCACGGCGGCGAGCACATGATCGACATCTACTGAAGGGGCGGCCGGTTCGTAGTGACCGCATTTATGCGGTCGAGCCATGGGAAGACCCGATGAATCGGGTCACTACGAACCTCGGCCCCGATGAATCGGGTCACTACGAACCTCGGCCCCGATGAATCGGGTTACTACGAACCTCGGCCCCGATGAATCGGGTCACTACGAAACTCGGCCCC
>JABMRB010001022.1 GCA_013202865.1 Candidatus Nealsoniibacteriota bacterium
CGGGGAAGGTCAAGTCGCCGCTGGCACGCGCCCTGCGAAGCGAATGCATCACCGCGGCGACGGTTTCCAGGTCACCCGCTGAGCCGGACGGCGAGAAGGAGACGTGCGCCACGGGCCGGGCATCTTCGCTGTTGATCGCTCCCGGGCCCCACGTGGTCGTCACCTTGGCCAGGCGCTCCAGCGGCACGACTTCACCGGTATGGGTAACGACCGACACCTTGCCGAGTTCGTCAATGCGCTCGCGCACGTCGCGCCGATAACGGATCTGAATCGGGTATCGCTGCCGGCCTTCGACGGTGGTCGTCACGTCGACGCCGCCAAGACCGGCGGCGACTACCTGATTGACCATCATCGTGGTCATGCCGTAGCGAGCGGCCTCTTCGCGGTCGACCTCGAATTCGTAGTAGGGTTTACCCATCACGATGTCGGGATTAACCGAATCGGCGTTGACGTAATGATCTTTTTTCAGGTGCCGGGCAACCGCCAGCGACGCCTTGGACAGCCCCGGCAAGTCGTCGCCGTAGATCCGCACGGCCATCGACGCCTTGATACCACTTTGCAGCATCACGACGCGTCCCTGGATCGGCTGCAACGGCGAGGCGGGCGTGACGCCGGGCAACGTCGCCACCCGATTGATCTCGTCCCAGATCTTTCGCTCGGTCATACCGGGTCGCCACCGGTTGCGAGGCTTGAGCATCACGTAGGTTTCGATCATTGCAGCCGGCGCCGGATCGAGCGCCGACTCGACGCGGCCGATCTTCCCCAGCACGTTCTCGACCTCGGGGATCTTCTTCAACATCGCATCTTGCGTTTGCAGAACTTCCATCGCCTGGTTGAAACTGGCGGCCGGGTACAGGCTCGGCATGTAGAACCAGCTACCCTCGTCCAGGGCGATCCAGTCGTCGTTCTCGAGCCCCGTGAACAGGTGCTTCGCCCGCACGTAGCCCGGCAGTTCGTTCAGGTCGGCTCCGAGCGACCCGAAGACCGCTTCGACGGGACGCAGTACGGTGGGCAGGCCGGTCCAAGCCCCAACGCCGAGCACGACGATGACGGCGGGAATCGAGAGCATTGCCAATTTGTGCTTCAGCGCCATGCGTAGCCGGCCGGCGTAGATCCATCGCACAAACCGACTGACGGGATTCTCGTCGATCGGCCGGATCCTCTCGCGGGTCATCCACCAACCGACGAGAAAACCGGCCAGCGCGGCCGCCGCCGCCAACCAGAACGGGTCCAGCGACGTCCAACTCTCGAAACGCTCACCCCACACGAAGTAGCAGAGTGCTGCGGTCAGGCTGCCGAACACGGCCCCTGCAACGATGCTCCCCCAGCGTGGACTGCGAGGTGTGCGCAGGAAGATGCGGCAGAGTACCGGCACGACGGTGACGGCTACGATCAGGCTGGCGGCCAGGGCGAAGGTTTTCGTCCAGGCCAACGGGACGAAAAGCCGATGGTCGCGCCCGGTGAGGAAGAATACCGGCAGGAAGCTGACGACCGTCGTACTCACGGCCGTGACCACTGCCGGCACGACCTCGGCGGCGGAACTGCGGATCACTTCCAATCGTCGCTTTTGTCCACCGGGCGAACCCTGTAGCTCCCAATCGGCAAGGCCGCCGTAGATGTTCTCCAGAATGATAATTCCCATGTCGACCATCGTGCCGATCGCGATCGCGATGCCGGCCAGCGACATGATGTTCGCATCGACGCCGAAGACGTTCATCGCGATGAACGACATCAGCACCGCCATCGGCAACGTGACTGCCACGACAATGCTCGCACGCACGTGCAGCAGGAACAGGATCATCACAACGATCGTGATCAGGATCTCATGCACGAGCACGTCGGTTAGCGTGGCGTTCGTTTCCTCGATCAGGACGGTGCGGTCGTAGACGCCGGTGATCTTGATCCCGTCCAGGTCGGATTCCAACGAGGCGATCTTCTCCTTCACCCGCTCGATCACTTCGCGCGGGTTCTCTCCGTATCGCATCACGACCACGCCGCCGACGGCCTCGCTGCCGTTGAAGTCCAACGCGCCGCGACGAAAGGCCGGTCCGATCTGCACCTGGGCAACGTCGCGTACCTGCACGGGGACGCCTTGCCGCGTGAGTACGACCGTGTTCTCGATCTGTTCGATCGTCTCCTGCTCGGTCTTTCCCGAGCCGATGAATCCCCTGCCGCGGACGATGAACTCCATGCCGCCGGATTCGACCGTCTTGGCTCCCACGTCGATGTTCGATGCCTTGACTGCGTCGATCACCCGGCTCAGCGGGATGTTGTGATAGCGCAGCTTGTCGGGATCGACCTCGATCTGATACTGCTTGACGTATCCGCCGATCGACGCCACTTCGGCCACGCCGTCGACCGACTGCAAGGCGTACTTGATGAAGAAATCCTGCCTGGATCGCAACTGTGCCAGATTCATCCCCTCGGGCGGTTCGAGCACGTAGTAGTAGATCTGGCCCAAGGCCGTGGCGTCGGGAGCCAACAGCGGCGTGACGCCCTCGGGCAGTTCGCCGGAAACCGCCGCCAGTTGCTCGGCCACGCGCGATCGGGCCCAATAGAAATCAACGCCGTCGTCGAAAGTCACTTGCACAAAGCTGAAGCCGAACATGCTCTTGCCGCGGACACTCTTGGCACCGGGTACGGCCTGGAGCGAAATAGAGAGTGGGTAGGTGACTTGATCTTCCATGTCCTTAGGCGACCGGCCCATCCACTCGGCGAGCACGATCACCTGGTTCTCGCCGACGTTGGGAATCGCATCCAGCGGAACCTCCTGTTTGGAGTACAAGCCGTACGCCACGACCAAGACCGACGCAACGAGAATCAGCAACCGCTCGCGAATACAGAAGTCGAGGATTCCTTTGATCATTGTTTCATTTCCTTCGGCAGACGGGGTTCCATCGAAGGAATCTCGGGCGTCGGCTCGATCATCTCGATCGGGCCGATCGGTGGGGCGTCTCCTTGCGGCTCGATCATCTCCATCTGGCCGATCGGTGGCACGTCCGGTTGGGGAGAATCGTTGTCCGCGGGCGCCGCCACGGACAGTTTATCGAGCTTGGCGAGGTACTTTTCGCGCTCTTCCAAGAGTGGCTCGCGGCAGCCTTCGCAGCAGATGAAGACCGTTCGACCGTTGACGTCGACCTTTGGCGGCGTGCCCATCGACCCCAGCCGCGCGTCGGTAACCGGACAGATCCGCTGCCGCTTTGCCAGTGCCCGATCTTCTTCGGAGAGTTTCGCAAGCGCGGACAGGATCTCGGGCGACGCGGCCTCCTGCGAAGACGCCGGCTTTGCCCTTGTGGGATCGATGAGCGACGGGTTGCCGGCGAGCTGCATCTGCGAATCGATCAGGAAGTTGCCGTTGGTGGCGACCTGCTCGCCTTCTTTTACTCCGCCAAGCAGCACGATCTCGTCGCCCAAGCCGGGCCCGAGTTCAACGCGACGGATCTCGAACCGGCCGGGCTCCGTTTCCACGTAGACGACGCTGTTGGTTGCGGCCATCAGCACCGCGTTGCGCGGCACGACGAGTTGCGAGCCGTCGCCCGGATCGGTCACCGGCACCTCGACGGTGGCCGTGGCGTAATCGCCGACCTTCAAACGGCCGTCCTCATTCGAGATAACCACGCGAACGCCGATGGTTCGTGTTTGGGGGTCAACCATCGGGTCGACGAAGGCCACGCGGCCGGTGAATCGCTGTCCCGGTATCGACTGTACTTCTGCCGATACTCGCTGGCCGTAGCGAATCGTCGCGGCGTCTTCAGGGAACAGTTCGAGCATCAGCCAAACCATCGACAGGTCTGCGAGTCGGTAGATGGGCTGGCCGGTCTTCACGTAGTCTCCCTCGGATGCCAGCTTTGCGATCACCGTGCCATGGATCGGCGCGACCAACTCGATGCGGGTGACCGGCTGCCCCGTTTCCTCGATCCGTTCAATCTGCTGTTTCGTCATGCCCAAGTCGATCAACTTCCGCCGGGCACTCTGTTGAAGGTCTTGCGAATCGAGCACGCCGGAGTAGACGGACGACTGGGTGCGAGTTGCCAGTCGCTTTGCGGCAAGCAACTCCGTTTGGGCCGTGTAAAGCTCCGGCGAGTAGAGCAAGGCCAGATCGTCGCCCTTGTTGACGACGACTCCCGTGTAGTCGGCATAAAGCCGGTCGAGTCGTCCGTCGACGTAGGCGGCAAGCGTTTTGAGCTTGCCCTCGTCGTAGCTCAATTGGCCGACGGCACGAATCTTCCGCGACACGGACACCGACTTCACCGCCGCCGTACGGATGTTCGCGACCCGGCGCGAGGCGGGGTCGATCTGAATCGAACGCTTGTCGCCCGTGTCGCTGCCCGAAGACGCGCGCACCAACTCCATGCCGCACACCGGACAACGTCCCGGCTGGTGCGTTGGAGGCGTATCCATCATCGGGCAAATGTAGAGAACGTCTTCGCGCTCGGTGGACACCTCGCTTTGCTCGCCGCTACTGCCGCCGCCCGCCGAAATCCAACCCTGGTGTTGCGCGATACCCAAGGCGAAGATCAACAGCGCGCCGGCAACCAGCAGCAGCGCCGCTGGAACCAACGGCTTGATCCACGGCCGGATCGTCTCTATCCAGTTTGTCTTGGTTTGTTCGGACATCTCGATTCTCACATTATTCATGGACTGTTTGTAGTGACCGCATTCATGCGGGTTTGGGGCC
>JABMRB010000017.1 GCA_013202865.1 Candidatus Nealsoniibacteriota bacterium
ATCCCAAATCTGAAATCCCATGCCTATCGTCCCGCTCAGCGAACTATCCGCCGACCAGGAAGCCGACTTTTTCGCACTTCTGACCGTCAAGGAGGAGCTGACGACGAAGACCGGCAAGCCCTATTTCCGGGTCAGCTTTCGCGACGCCGGCCGGGAGGTGAGCTTTCCGATCTGGGACAACTCGCCCTGGGCAGCCGATTGCCGCGATAGCTGGACGCCCGGGGCGTTCTACAAGATCCGCGCCGTCTATCGCGAAAGCAACTACGGGCCGCAGCTCGAAATCCGCAAGATCCGCGAAGCGACCGACGCCGACGCGGCCGACGGGTTCGACCCGGCCATGTGCCGCCCCCAGTCGCGATTCGAGCCGGAGGCGATGTTCGGCGAGTTGTTTCTACTGATCGAGCACCATATCGAACACGCGCCGCTGCGGAAGCTGGTCGAGTTGATCCTCTCGACCAACCGGGAGGAGTTTACGACCTATTCGGCGGCCCGGCACAACCATCACGCCTACCTCGGCGGGCTGTTGGAGCACACGCTGAGCGTCACGCGGACTGCTGCTTATCTGGCCGACAAATACGCCGAATACTACCCCGACATGCAACCGCCGCTGGACCGTGGGCTGGTTGTCGCCGGGGCCGTGCTGCACGACGTCGGCAAGATCCGCGAGCTATCGCAACGGCCGGAAGGCGCGACGTACACGGCCGAAGGTTCGCTGATCGGCCACATGCTCCTGGGCCGGGACATGGTCCGCGAGGCGGCCGCAGAGATCGACGTCGACGCCGAAACGCTGCTGCGTCTGGAGCATACGGTAATTGCCCACCAGCGGTTGCCCGAATGGGGCTCACCCAAGCCGCCGATGACGCCCGAGGCGCTGATCGTCCACTACGCCGACGACCTGGACGCGAAGTTCCACATGATGGTCAGCATATTGCGCGACGACGCCAACCCGGGCCCGGTGACCTCGCGGAAGAACATCCTAATGCAGCACGTCTTTCGGGGATTGGAGTCGTAGCGACGCGGCCGCTGCGCAGATTCTCGCACGAGGTATGGGGCACTCTTCGGATGTTGGCGGAGATCCGGCTACCTCTTCTTGCCCGATTCGCGATGATAGTCTGAAATGCGATCGCGGTACTTCTTGGCGATCTTGTAAACTCGCTTCACATCGGGATCGTCCAACGAGCAGTAGTGGTCTTTTGCCACGGTTAGGGGCCCGGAGATCGCCCCGAGGGCTTCCTCGTATTTCTTCTGCTCCAGAGCAACCGCCATGCGTTTGATGCCCGTGGCGAGTTCGGCGATGGTGACGTTCTTTCTTAACTCGGCGCCGGCGAGCAACGCTTCATCGTCCTTCTTGCCGCGTTTTACTTTCGTTGTCTTCTCTTGGGTAACGTCCTCCCCCGAAACTATGTCGTGATAGCTCAGTCTCGCCGTGACGGAAAAGCCGTCGCGCTTCGGCACCTTGAAGCGGGCCAGAATGACTTGCGTGGCGCCGTGATTGAGATTGTCCAAATCCACCAGGATGCGACGCCCATCGAAGCGGGGCTCGTAGCCGTATAGATGCGCGAGATCTAGCTGCTTCTCGTACTGAATCTCCACCCGTACGCGGCGAGCGGCGGGAGCCAACAAGCTATCGAGTTCGTCGATGAACGTCTTCTGAATATCCTTGGAGTCGCCCACAAAGTGAATCAACCCTTTGCCGGATTTGGCGAGTTGCCGAAGCAGATCATGATTGAGGTCGTGGCCCAGCCCGATCGTGGAAAGATCCACACCTCGCTCGTTGAATCTCAGCGAATCGGCGACGATCTGCTCCGGGGCGGTGACCCCGGTATTGGCGATGCCGTCGGTGAGCAGAATCACCCGGTTGGTCTTTCGCTTGTCGAAATGCTCGAGCGCCTGTTGGTAGCCGAGCATCAGCCCGGCGTGCATATTGGTCGAGCCGCCGGCGGAGATGGTCTCGATGACTTGATGGATCTGGTCCAGATTCGAGCGTTCGGTGGGCGCGAGCAACACCGACGCTTCCTGGTTGAAACCGATGATCGAGACAACGTCGCCGTCGCGCAACTTTCCCACAAACGCGAGCAGTGCCTGCTTCACGTTCGCGATCCGCTCGCCCGACATGGAACCACTATGGTCGATTACCAAGGCCAGATTCAGTGGCGGCATCTTCCGGGTGTTCACGATTCGCGGCGTTGCCAGACCGACTTGCACCACTGCTTCGCCGCGGCCCGCATTGCCCCATCGCAAGTCGAGCTGAACCCGGTTGCCTTTTGTCGGCAAAGGGATATCGTGGCGGTGGTAATTCATATACTCTTCCACTACCACCATGGCGGCGCTGGGTGGCAACCCGGCCCGCGCCATCCCTACCGCCGCCGTCGAGACACCCGCCTGCCCATACGAGGGCACCGCGGCGAAAGGGGCGAACTGACACAATCCCGTCACGAAAACCAAGCTGAATAGCCGTTTCATGCTTCCATCTCCTTCAAACGCCCCTGCCAACTGCGATACGACAACCCCATCGCACTTCGTGAGACCCTTTCCATTGACACTCGTCACCCCACCCGGTTTATTCACAAGTTCTGTCCGGAACTCCCTGGAACTCCGACGCTAGACACGGGAGATGGATATGATAGGATAACCTTCGAGTGGCCGACCCGCCGGAAGTGCCCGGCGGACGTCGAGGTCCGTACCAGCATCATCTCTCCCGCACGTCGGCAGCCGGATGATCGTATCACCAGGGCAACGCGGTGTGATCGTAGCGCTTGTGTTTGCCGTTGCGCCGGCAACGGTTGCGGCGGTGCGTGGCGCAGAAGTCGAAGTCCTGGACGCCCGGGCCCCGTGGCGGGTCTTCGCGACGATCGCGCCGCCGATGGTCGGCACTGCGGCCCGTTGCGAGCCCCGGGGCGAGGACGGCGAGTTGCTTCCTTCCCCGTTTCCGCCGGTCGACTGGACCGACTCCGATTTCGACGACGGCGTGTGGGGAAGGTACCACGATGAGTTGGGGAAGATCCTCGGGGGTTATGGGTACTGGCAGTCGCCGGAGTTGGCCCTGCTGTGCCTGCGTACCCGGTTTGACGTGGTCGACCCGGCGGCCGTCACGAGACTGGACTTCACGCTGGCGTACCGCGGGGGCGCCGTGGTCTACGTCAACGGCCGGGAGGTTGCGCGCGGGCACTTGCCCGTGGGGCCTCGACCTCTGGTCGGCGGACCTCCTCGCCCTCTGGTCGGCGGACCTCCTCGAC
>JABMRB010001023.1 GCA_013202865.1 Candidatus Nealsoniibacteriota bacterium
CACCCAGACGACTGCCCGAATGTGTCGAACGCGGTGGCCAACCTTCTTGCGGGGAATCGGCTGGGCTACCCGTTGCGCGTTACCCAGAGGCGGGCGCGGGGGCAAGCCCCGCGGCTCGCTTGCTTGCTCTGCTACTTATTCCACTCTTCGATCAACTTTTCAACCTTGCCGTAATCGAAATCCCCACGGGGCTCGTAATCCTGATTGGCTTTGAGCTCGTCGAGCGTGGGGCGCTTCGAGGGGACGCCGCTGCCGGGGACGTCGAGGCCGGCGGTCCAGACGATGCCGTTGAGCACGACGGTGCGGAAACTGTCGCTGGCCCAGCTCCAATGCCAATGGCCGCCGGTGAAGCCGAAGCCGCGGCCGCCGTCGCCGCGCTGGACGACCCAGCCGACGTGCTCGGCCATGCCCTTGCGGGCGCGGACGGTCGGGTTGCCGCTGTGGGCTCCGTCGCCGCGCTGGCGCGTGCTGTCCGGCGGCACGGCCGAGAGGATCGGGGTGACGCCCTTCATGTCGTCGATGAAACGCATGTGGTAGTACCACTCGTCGTCCATGAAGAAAGGCTTCACGCCGCTGGAGACCGGGTGCTTAGGAAACTCCTTGAACTCGCCTTTCCAGTGCGGGTTGACCGACCAGAAGGTCTCGAAGTATCCGCCGGTCCACGCCTTCAGGCAATCGCCCGAGCGGCCCTTGGGCACCTCGACACCGTAGTGCAGGCAGGCCAGGCCGACGCCGTTGTTCATCAGCTTTTCAACTTCGTCCAGATGCGGATTGATCGGGTGTCCGCCGCCGCCGTCGGAGAAGATGACGATCGTCGCGGCGCCGTCCAGCGCATCGGCCTCTTTCGGCCAACCGTTCTGGTAGACGACGACCTCGACGGGCAAACCGCTCTCGTTCAGGCACTTAGCCAGCAGCAGGCAGCCGGCGTTGTGCTCGTGGCTGGCGTAGCCGTGGCTCTTACGGCCGGCGATCAATACGATTTTTTTTTTGCGGGACCCTGCATCGGATTGATCTTCTTGGCCTCCTTCAGCCGGATGTTGCGGAACTGCACCTTCATCGGCGGCCCCGCATGGAGCTGGAACGCGAGGATGCCGTCGGCCCGGGCAACGCCCTTGTGGTTGTCGACGAACTCGACCATCTGATGCCCGTTGACCGAATGCGTCAGCGTGTTTCCTTTGGCAACGATGAGATACTCGTTCCACTCGCCTTTCTTGATTGTTCCGAGCAACTCCTCCTTGTCGCCGATCTTGCCGACGACGCTGCGTTTTCCGCCTGCGTCCATCACGACTTTGTCACCCTGCGAGGCCAGAATGCCGCGAAATCTTTCGCCGTAGAGAATTCCGTTGAAGTTATTGTCGGCGATGTCGGCCTGGTATCCGCCCACGACCCACTTGGAGTTCTCAACCTCGAAGCTGCGGACCTGGATGCCCGAGTTGTGGTTCCGCAGCTTGTACTCCAGCTTCAACTCGAAATCACCCGGCTTGCCGCCGCGCCAGATGATGAACGTGTTGCCCTTGGTGGGGTTGTCCTTGGTCGTCTCTCCGGTGATGGCCCCGTCTTCGACTTTCCAGAAGTCGGGGTTGCCGTCCCAGCCTTCGAGGGTCTTGCCGTCGAAGATCGACTTGAAGCCGTCGTCGTCGGCCGCTTGCGCGGTTGCCGAGAGCATCATCAGCCCTAGAAGCGGGAGCAGGGCCAGCATGGTCGAGCGTTTCATCTGCGAGTTCTCCTGTGTCGGAACGGTGAATTGAGTTTCCGGATTGTCACAACGTCCCCTGCATTGTAGCGGTGGGTGCGGTGGGTGGTCAAATGGAGATGGGAGACGGAAAATGCAAAAAACGGGCAGTTCTTGCTTGACTTCGGTGGGTGGCTTGCGGCTTCGTAGCGTCGTGCGAGAAAAAGGGCTAAGCCGCAAGCGGCCAAAAATGAACCATGCCCGGATTTCCAATCCGTCACTGCCGACGCTATAATGCCGTCGTTGCGCAACTCACCCTACCACCCGAGGAGTATCTGATGACCGACACACGCAGAGGATTGTGGATCATTTTGACCGTTGCCCTGGTACTGACGGCGATGCCGATCGCCGCGGCAGAAACGGGCCGCGTCGTCACGCCGCTGGGCAAGACCCTCGACGGCTGGCTGGCCAAGGGGCCGATCGCGGAGAGCGGGTGGGCGATCGGAGTTGCCAAGGTCGATCCCAGCGACGAGGGAAAGCTCAAGGCCGACCCGCTCGGCGACGCCACGCCCGAGTTCATCCGCGCGGGCGGCCACGGCAGCGATCTCTACACGAAGGAGAAGTTCGGCGACTGCACGGTCGAGGTCGAATTGATGGTGCCCAAGGGTTCCAACTCGGGTATCTATCTGATGGGCGAATACGAGATCCAGGTGCTCGACAGTTTCGGCAGAGAGAGAGTGGGCCCGGGCGACATCGGCGGGCTGTATGGGGCCAAGGCGCCTGCGCTGAACGCCGCGAAGGCCCCGGGCGAGTGGCAGAAGTTCGTCATCGAGTTCGTCGCCCCGCGTTTCGAGGGGGACAAGAAGGTCGGCAACGCCCGATTCGTCAAGGTGACGCTCAACGATCAGGTGATCCACGAGAACGTGGAAATGAAGGGACAAACGCCCGGCGGCGTCGCCGGGCGGGAAGCCGCGCAGGGACCGTTGATGTTCCAAGGTAACCATGGAGCGGTCGCTTACCGGAACCTCAAGATCACGCTGCCGAAGCAGTAGCCGGAGGGAAGGAAAGAGGGCAGGGAAGCGGGGAAAGGGGGAAGAAAGGGAAGAAGAAAGGGAAAGAAGGAGGAAGAACGGCTGGGACACGGTTTCTTGTCTTGCTTTCTTTCCTTTCTCCTCAATCCAAACCTCTCAATCCTGTCACTTTCTACCGACTTCCCTTTTTCCCCCTTGGACTAAGCGGCTTCGCCGCAAGGTGGGGCTGCAACGATTGTGAGAGTCATTTCTCCGTGAGGTACGTTTGGATTTCCGGCCAGCGAGGCTGGGATTCACTCTACCTA
>JABMRB010001024.1 GCA_013202865.1 Candidatus Nealsoniibacteriota bacterium
AAATCCGCAAGCTCGTCGACGACGCCCGGCGGCACGGCGTCATCGTCAAGGTGTTGCCCAGCTACGAGCAATTGATCAGCGGGCGGATCGCTACGCGGCCGCGGCCGGTTTCGATCCACGACCTCTTGCGCCGCGAGCCGGTGCAGTTGGACCTGGGGAACATCCGCCAGTGGATCGACGGCCGGGTGGCGATGGTGACCGGTTCGGCCGGAAGCATCGGCTCGGAAATCTGCCGCCAGTTGCTGCAATTCTCGCCGAAGCGCCTGGTGGCGGTCGACCGCTCGGAAAACGGCCAGTTCTTCCTCGAACGCGAACTCGGACCGATCGCCCCTGCGATGCAACTCGACGTCCGCATGGCCGACGTGCTCGATCGCCCGCGGATGCAACGGGTGCTCGAAGAGTGCCGCCCCGAGATCGTCTTCCATGCCGCCGCCTACAAACACGTGCCCCTGATGGAGAGTCATCCGGGCGAGGCCGTCAAGAACATCGTGGCGGCCACCCGGCAACTGGCCGAGTTGACGATGCAGCACGGGGTCGAATCGTTCGTGCTGATCTCAACCGATAAGGCCGTCAATCCGACGAGCGTAATGGGGGCGTGCAAACGGGTGGCCGAGCTCTACGTGCAGTCGCAGCCCGTCTCGGCGCCATGCCGGTTCGTCACCGTGCGGTTCGGCAACGTGCTCGATTCGGCCGGCAGCGTCGTGCAGGTCTTCCGTCGCCAGATCGCCGCCGGCGGACCGGTTACCGTCACGCATCCGGAAATCCAGCGATATTTCATGACGATTCCCGAGGCCGCTCGGCTGGTGGTCCAAGCCGCCGCGATCGGTCAAGGCGGCGAAGTCATGGTGCTCGACATGGGCGACCCCGTCCGAATTCTCGATCTGGCCCGCGACATGATCCGGCTCTCCGGCCTGGAGGCGGGCAAGGACGTCGAGATCCGTTTCACCGGCCCAAGACCGGGTGAGAAACTCTTTGAAGAGTTGTACCTCGGCGACGAACGCCACCAGCCCACGCGCCATCCGAAAATCACCGTGGCCGACGGCGGACGTCGCGATCCGGAGGCAATCATCCGCTCGATCGACCGGCTCCTGCTGCTCGCCGACGAGCAACCCGAGGCGGTTGTCGAGCTGTTGCAGGAGATCGTCCCGCAATACCGCCCACTCTGCCACACGGTTCGTAGTGACCGCATTCATGCGGTTGTAGCACCCCAAACCCGATAAATCGTTCCGGCGGCAACCCCAGGGGCCCGTGGATGGTGGTCTGGGGTCAGACCGACGTTAGGCGTTAACACGTCGGCATCTGGACTCTCACCAATTGCGAGAACCTCTGGCGCTTGCCAGCGGAAGAAGATTCCCGCACAGCACTACCACCGCTAACGTCTAACGTCGGTCTGACCCCAATTGCTCTACGCCGGGTGACTGGACGCTGCTGGTAGTGCCGCCGGCAGCGAGGGACGCTGCGCAGCCGAGCGTTACATTTTGGGAAGATGCCGGCGTCCTCGGTTCCGACCGCGTGACGATCGTGTTGCCGGACGAGGCCGTTCGCAATACATGGCTGCAAGTGACGGTGAAGGCGGCCAATCTCGGCTTGCCGGCCGACGATGTCTTCTACTTCGGCAACGCCGTGGCCGAGGCAGGTAATTCGGCGTCCGACGCGGCGGTCACCACCGCCGACCTGCTGTTGGCCAGAAACAACCCCCGTAGCTTGCTCGACGAGATCGACGTCACCTTCCCCTACGACTTCAACCGCGACAAGCATGTAGATGCTACCGACGTGCTGCTGGCCCGCAACAACCAGACCAGCTTCCTCAACGCCCTGAACCTGATCGACCTCACCGACGCAGCAGAGGAAGCTCAGCAGACCCCGCTAGCCGAACTAGCCTGGCTCACCGACCTCGACCAGCCAGCCAGCCAGCGTTCGGTACAGAAGGACGCCACCGCGGACGCCGTGGATCTATTGCTGGCAACGTTGTGGTCGTAGGATGGTGATGGACGGCTTTTCTTCTTGGAGCCCCGGACGGTCCACACCACATTCGACGGCAAGGCATACACGCCGGCCGTGACGGCCGGCGTACGATATCCATCCAGGGTCGCCCTGGTGACTCGTTTTTCACGTTCCCCCGGTTGGGTGGCACGAAAAAGGGCTGTCTCAAACCGGTCTCGATCAGCGGCCCGGTGATCGCTAGACGGCAACGTCGAGGCGACGCGTAGCGGATGAACACGGGCATTCGGCACAATCCGCAAATGCGTAACACCCAGCAAAACAAGGGGTTTTCGGCGGCACGGCACGACGCCGGGGCTATACTCGATAAAGCGCCTTGACCACAACGACTCCAACGACTCGGTTCTCCCAGGGCAATCCCATGAACGAACACCTGCAACGCTTGATCGTGCGAGGCAGCGAGATGAGGTCCGGAATCAGATTCGGGCGGCTGCGGGTCATTGGCAAGGCCTTCTGGAGCCAGAACGAACGAGGCTGGCGAGAGGCGAACGCCGTATGCGAATGCTCCTGCGGCGGCGTGTGCGTAACCGAATGCCGCACGTTGCAAGACGGCCGCGTCCGGTCGTGTGGATGTCTCCGCGGCGCACTCTCCAGGGCCGCACGCTAAACTCTTCAACGCCCACGGACTGCGATCTTCCAACGCCCACGGACTGCGTTCCGTGGGGTCTGAAGTTATCTCCGTTCGCCAACCCTGCTAACCCCGCGATGCTAAGAACTCGTACAGGAGCAACATCCCGATTCAGTTCCTGGGTGTTGGCTTTGAGCAGTGAGCAGTGAGCTATGAGTAATGGGCTTTCTCACTCCTCACTCCTCACTCCTCACTCCTCACTCCTCACTCCTCACTCCTCACT
>JABMRB010000107.1 GCA_013202865.1 Candidatus Nealsoniibacteriota bacterium
CACCATGCCCGAGGCTTTGACGCGTTGGAAGTTCCTCGGCTTCACGCACGATCGCGACTTGCGGAGCGGCTTTCTGCAAGACGCGACGGTCACGGCCAAGGACCTGATGGTCGAGCCGAACCCGCCGCGGTTCCTGCGCGAAGGTGACCTGCTGGAGTTTACTGTAAAAGTATCCAACCAGTCGGCCGGTCGGCAGCAGGGTAAAGTGCGACTGACACTGGCCGACGCGCGGACCGGCCGTAGTGTCGACGCCGCACTAGGCAACACGGCCATCGACCTGCCGTTCAACGTGCCGAGCAAGGAGTCGCGGAGCTTTTCCTGGCGGTTGAAGGTGCCCGACGACATGGGGTTCCTCACCTATAAGGCCGTCGGCTCAGCGTCCCCCGCTGCCGGCGGCACTGGCGGCAAGCTGTCCGACGGCGAAGAAGGCTACTTGCCCGTCCTCTCGCGGCGGATCCTCGTAACCGAATCGTTACCGCTGCCAATCCGTGGGCCTAAGACCAAGAAGTTCGAGTTCACCAAGCTGTTGAACTCGGGCGATTCCGACACGCTCAAGCACAAGACGCTCACCGTGCAGATGGTCTCGAACCCGTCCTGGTACGCCGTGATGGCGCTGCCCTACCTGATGGAGTATCCGCACGGATGCACCGAGCAGACGTTCAACCGGTTCTACGCCAACTTGCTCGGACAGCACATCGCCGCGAGCGATCCGAAAATCCGCCGCGTGTTCGACCAGTGGAAAGGCATGCCCGCGTTGGATAGTCCCTTGGAGAAGAACCAGGACCTCAAGGCCGTGCTGCTGGAAGAGACGCCCTGGGTCCGCCAGGCCCAGAGTGAGAGCCAGGCGCGACGGAACGTCGGCATCCTCTTCGACGAGAATCGCTTGAAGGACGAGATGGGCCGGGCCTTCCACAAGCTGGCCCAAATGCAGCGGCCCGACGGCGCGTGGCCCTGGTTCCCCGGCGGCTCGCCGAACAGCTATATCACGCTCTACATCACCACCGGCTTCGGACGGCTGCGGCACCTGGGCACGCCCGTGGACACCAAGTTGGCGGTCAAAGCGATCGGCCATCTCGACGCGTGGATCGACCACACCTACCACACCATCCGGCCCGAGGACCGCAAGGACAACCACCTCTCGTCGACGATCGCTCTGTATCTCTACGGCCGGAGCTTCTTCCTCGACGACCGCAAGATCGACGCCAAGCACCGCGAGGCGGTCGACTACTTCCTCGGCCAGGCTAAGAAGTACTGGCTCAGACTTAACAATCGCCAGTCGCAGGCTCATCTGGCCGTGGCGCTGAAGCGGTTCGGCGATCGCGATTCGGCCATCGGCATCATGCGGTCGATCGAGGAACGTTCCGTCAGCAACGAGGAACTGGGGATGTTCTGGCGCGACACGGAACTTTCCTGGTGGTGGTATCGCGCCCCGATCGAGACCCAGGCAATGATGATCGAGGCCTTCGACGAGGTGATGGGCGATGCCGAGGCGGTCGAGGACTGCAAGGTCTGGCTGCTGAAACAGAAGCAGACGCAAGACTGGAAGACGACCAAGGCCACCGCCGACGCCGTCTACGCGCTGCTGCTACGAGGCACCGACCTGCTAGCCTCCGACGCCCTGGTCGAGGTCGCCCTGGCCGGGCTGACGATCAAGCCCGAAAACGTCGAGGCCGGCACTGGATTCTACGAGAAACGGTTCGTCGGCTCGGAGATCGAGCCGAAGATGGGCGAAGTGACCGTCAAGAAGGTCGACCAGGGCGTCGCCTGGGGGAGTCTCCACTGGCAGTACCTCGAAGACATGAGCAAGGTCACGCCCTACGAAGGCACCCCGTTGAAACTCCGCAAAACGCTCTACACCAAGCAACTGACGAAGAAGGGCCCCGTGCTCGAGCCCGTGACCGGGCCGGTCGAGGTCGGCGACGAACTGGTCGTACGGATCGAGCTCCGCGTCGACCGCGACATGGAGTACATCCATCTGAAGGACCATCGCGGCAGCGGCACGGAGCCGGTCAACGTGCTCTCGCAATACAAGTACCAGGACGGCCTGGCCTACTACGAATCGACCCGCGACACGGCCAGCCACTTCTTCATCGACTACCTACCCAAGGGCGTCTACGTCTTCGAGTATTCCACCCGCGCCGTCCACAAGGGCCGCTACCAGACCGGCATGGCCCAGATCCAGTGCATGTACGCCCCGGAGTTCAACAGCCACTCGGAGAGTTTGGTGCTGGAGGTGAACTAGGAGCTTTGAGCCATGAGCTATGAGCCATGAGCCATGAGCCATGAGCTTTCTCACTGCTCACTGCTCACTGCTC